>JBDKTZ010000244.1:0-7051 GCA_039679975.1 Prolixibacteraceae bacterium | reverse complement strand
CTTCTTGCCGAAGATAATACGATCAACCAGAAAGTATCGATCATCAACATAAATAAACTCGGGCATCAGGTGCAATTGGCAGGAAATGGAGAGGAGGCGGTTCAACTGTTTTTGCGCCAGACGTTCGATTTGATCCTGATGGACGTGCATATGCCGGGGATGGACGGACTAGAGGCTACACGGGAGATCCGCAAAATTGAAAAGGACAGAAAAACAGTTCATCCTGTACCCATTATTGCCATGACCGCGACAATTTACGAAGAAGATATACGCAATTTTTTCGAGCAGGGGATGAATGATTACCTGGGGAAACCATTTAAACCCGTTGATCTGGCCCAGGTCATTGAAAAAAACATCAGCAATTAACCCGATGACCTTTTCAGTGCCCGGAAGGGATTTTCAGGAAATTTCATCTGGATTATAGGGCGTTTCCTGATACACGTAATAGTTTAGCCAGTTGGCAAACAAAAGATTGGCTGCCGACCGCCATTTCATGAGCGGCTGGTTCTTAGGATCATTTCCCGGGTAATAATTAGCGGGAATATCTACCGGAAGTTTTTTTGCCAGGTCCCTCTTGTATTCGGCATCGAGAGTCTCGCGCGAATATTCATGGTGTCCCGTAATAAAGAATTGTCTGCCGTTTTTAGCGACTACCATATTGACTCCTGATTCCTTTGACGCAGAAATAACTTCAAGTTCAGGAATCCGGGCAATGTCTTCAGCTCTTACCTCGGTATACCTCGAGTGGGGCACGTCATATTCATCGTCGAACCCCCTGAAAATCGGAATTTTATTGTCGGAAACCCGGTGCTTGAAAATACCTGAAATCTTTTTCTCCAGAGGATACTTGGGAATACCATAAAAATGATAGAGCCCTGCCTGAGATGCCCAGCATATAAAAAGAGTTGATGTGGAATGGGTGACGGACCAGTCCATGATCTCGCTCATTTCTTCCCAGTAAGTGACTTCTTCGAACGGCAAATGTTCAACCGGGGCTCCGGTGATGATCATCCCGTCATATTTTCTGTTTTTGATCTGGTCGAAAGTTTTGTAAAAGGTTTTCATATGCTCCGCCGGCGTATGCCTGTGTTGATGATCTCTTATTTTTAAGAAATCAATTTCGATCTGCAGGGGAGTGTTCGATAAAAGCCTGAGTAAATCTGTCTCCGTCGTGATCTTCACGGGCATCAGGTTCAGGATTACGATGCGAAGCGGGCGGATATCCTGATGCGCAGCCCGCGTTTCATCGATTACAAAGATATTTTCAGACTGCAGTATCTCAATGGCCGGCAGTTTATCCGGAATGTTTAATGGCATAACTGTAATGATTTAAAATTTCCCGGACACCCTTAAGCATCCGGGAAGAAAATTACTTAATTTTATTAAAGGCCTGTTCAAAATCAGCAATGATATCGTCAATATGTTCCAGTCCCACGGAAACTCTTAGTGCTCCGGGATAAACACCTGCCGCGGCCTGTGCTTCTTCAGAAAGCTGGCTATGGGTGGTGGCAGCCGGCTGGATGATCAATGTTTTAACATCGCCGACGTTTGCTACATGACTGGCCAGTTCCAGATTATTTACAACCTGGTTGGCTGCATTGGTACCACCTTTCACCGTAAATGACAACATGCTCCCGGGTCCTTTGGGAAAATACTTTTTTGCCAGCTCATACGATTCGCTGCTTTTTAATCCCGGATAATTCACGCTTTCCACCTGGGGGTGTTTCTCCAGCCATTCAGCCAGTTGCCCGGCGTTCTGAACATGCCGTTCCATGCGTAAAGATAGTGTTTCCAGTCCCTGAATCAGGAGAAACGAGTTGAACGGACTAATAGCCGGGCCAAAATCACGCAAGCCTTCAACCCGGGCCTTTGTGATAAAAGCGATATTTCCGAACGGGCTGTTGGGATTGAAGATGTCCCAGTAAACAAGACCGTGGTAGCCTTCCGATGGTTCAGTAAAGCCTGGAAATTTTCCGTTGCCCCAGTTAAAGTTTCCTCCGTCAACGATGACTCCGCCCAGGCTCGAGCCATGTCCTCCAATCCATTTGGTTGCAGAATTGACGACAATAGATGCCCCGTGTTCGAGCGGACGGAACAGAAAACCTCCGCCTGCAAATGTATTATCGACAACCAAAGGAATGTCGTGCCTGCGGGCTACTTCTGCAATGGCATCAAAATCAGGGATCACGTATCCAGGGTTGCCGATTGTTTCGAGATAAAGAAGCTTTGTCTTTTCATCGATCAGCTTCTCGAACGATTCGGGTCTGAGGTCCCTGGTTAAGCGGGCTTCAATTCCCTGTTGTTTAAAAGATACAGTAAACTGATTGTAGGTTCCTCCGTAAAGAAAAGGAGAACTGACCAGGTTATCACCTATGTTCATCAGCGTGTTAACCACCAAAAATTGAGCTGCATGGCCGGATGCTACTGCCAACGCGCCAATACCGCCTTCAAGTGCTGCCACCCGTTTTTCGAAAACATCGGAGGTGGGATTCATGATGCGGGTATAAATATTTCCAAATTCTTTCAGGGCAAAAAGGTTAGCCGCATGATCAGCATCATGAAACACGTACGAGGTCGTCTGATAAATCGGGACGGCCCGCGACCCTGTTGTCGGATCGGCCGCTTGCCCTGCATGCAGCTGAAGGGTCTCAAATTTCAATTTTCTGTTCGTCATTTTCTTTTGCGTTTGAATTAAAAAATGTTTTATGAATTTCCTGGATCGCTTTTGCTTTATCTTTTTCGTCAACCACTAAATAACTGACCAGGTCGGATGCTCCGGAACCACTGATGATCACGTTGATCTTATTTTTCGAGACAGCGGCAAAAAGCTGAGCTGAAATCCCATGGTGCGATTGCATCCCGTGTCCTACTACTGCTATAAGTGACACATTTTCAGCGATATCAATCTGATTGACAGACGTTAGTTTCAACTCCCGGCAAATTTGCCTGACCTCCTGGATGGATTGCTTATCCACAATAATATTGATGCTTGTTTGGGCCGTGATCACCGAACGGATATTAATATGTCGGTTACTGAACGCGTTAGTTACTTTTGCCAGAATTCCAGGCTTGAACCCGACTCCCGGTCCGTTCAGTTTCAGGATGGCGATATCGTCGCTGTGAGCAACGCTTTTAACCACCTGAGGCGTGATCACATTCCGGGAATTGATTGTGGTACGAAGGACCTTCTCTCCGTCTTTCAGGTCGTAAACCATTATGGGAATATGCTTGCCGATCAGGGGTTCCACAATCCTTGGATGGATCCTGGAATTATTGAAATAAGAAAGCTCCGACACTTCAGCGTAGGTCAAACTGTCGATATAAGTCGCATCAGGGACATACTGATCGTCAGCCGTTTTAAATGGTTTCCCGATCTGCCAGAGTTCCAGCCTTTCCGCATTGAATAAAGAGGTCAGGGCCGCTGCCGTGTAATCGGCCGCACGCTGCCCTAAACGGGCAATCTTTCTCAGTCGGGTGATCCCGTATGAACCAGGTATGATATTGATCGGTCCAAACAGATCATCCTGGATGAACTGTTCCGACTCATCCATCAGGATACTTGCGTTTCCATACTCTTCACTGACTGTCAAACCGATTTCTTCCGGGAGGCAGATCTTAGTCTCAATATTATTTTTTCTTAAAATTTCATGCAACAGGGCGGAGGTGATTTTCTCCCCGTACGAAATGACCTGATCTTGCAGAGCCAGGGAAAAATCGCCTGTGAGATGAATTCCTTTCAATAATATTTCGAGCTTCTCCACGAATGGGGTAACGGCGCCGGGATCGCTCAAGTCAAACAATTTTCCGATCTTTTCAATTTCTTCCCTCAACCCGAAAAAGACAACACCGGGCTCGCAACTTGCCGAACACATCGTCCTGATCCCGCTGACAAGAATATCCTGGATTTCTTTTGTGGCAGAAACAACTATTATATGCTTCTTTTGAGATTTCTTAAGCAATTCAACCAGGGTGAAAATGACCTGACTTTTTTTTAAGTTGTTTCCGCCAAATCTTAAAATGCAATCTGGCATAATCAATCAATAAAGTGGTAAAGACAAAGAAAATTAATTCCGGATTAGTTGCATGCCTTCAGTCAGCATTCGTCTGAACACCAAAAGAAGGCTATCGCATGGACATAGACATGGATGGCATATGAACAACATGGTTCCCGTTGCCGGCAACATTATGAAAGAAGTATGTATAGATGTTATTCATTAAACAGCCACTAAAAATTAATGTTGCAAAAATAGTAAATGTTTAAAGATAAACAAAGACGACTCAGAAAAGTTTTCGGATCCTTTATCGTCATTCAGCCGCAGGCAGCTTGATCTGGGTAAAGGTGAACTTCAGCCATCGGTCATCGACCGGCACATTGATTTCGATGTACGAAGCATCGGGCGATGCCGGAAAAACCACCTTGCCATGCATGGCATAGTTGCTGTCGAGGGTTGTTTTTCTAATCGCGGAAGATTCCCATGTTTCACGTAAACCATTCAGATCGATGGTCTCTTCTTCATTAGTCATACCTGACGCGGCTACACCGGCGTGAACACCGTCAGCAACCGCTCTTTGAATGTAGTCATTCGTATAATTGTCGTCCGAGGCGACGATAACGGTGGTAGCAATATCTGCACCGATAGCTGCGAGCGAAATGCCAAGCTGGTTCCTTCTCCGGGCCTCGTTCCTTGAAAGATGCTTCTCGATCATGAAAATTTCTTCCTCAGGATCTTTTGCCTTTACCTTTTCAGGGATTATCGGTTCCATCTGCGCATTGTAAGGGATATAGTAAAACTGAAGCGGATCAATCAGGATCGGCATATTCGACTTGTTCGATATATGGAAATCAAAGAAATACCGGTCGTTGTTAAATTTGTCGAAGCCAATCTCGTAATCAACGCCATAAATCGAATCATGAACCAGGGCCTGGCCATAGAACCATTTATCGGCTTCCTTGCTCGGTTTAAGCTTTACAATATTAGCCGGAGTATAACAGGATTGGATAACAAAAGAAATTAAAACAGCTAACGCGAAAACGGTGATTCTGAAGTTCATAGTCGTTGCTTTTGTGAGCAAAAAATAACAAAACTTATGCCAGTATTATTCTTTTTCGATCAAATTTCTGATTACTACTGAAGCGCAATAGCACCCAAAAAGAGGAGGCATATACGAAATTGTACCGACAGTCGATCTTTTATTTCTGCCTTCTTCCGGCCGAACCCGTTCCTTACTCACTTCTTCAGGTGAAAAAACTACAGTTACACCTTTATGAAGACCCATTTTCCCAAGTCGCTTACGAAGCACCCGCGCCAGCTTGCAATTATATGATTCAGACAGATCGCCGACCCGGATCAGGGCGGGATCCATTTTCCCGCCTGCACCCATCGAACTGATCACCGGTATCCGGCGTTGAACACTATGATAAATTAGAAAAACTTTCGGCGAGAGGGTGTCAATGGCATCCACCACATAATCGTAGCTATCCCGATCAAGTAAGTCTGTCATTCGTTCATCTTTCAGGTATTCGTTAATTATCTTTAGTTTGAGATCCGGATTAATGTCCATAAAACGTTTGCCCAGCACAATGGCTTTTGATTGGCCTGTCGTGCCGATCAATGCCGGAAGCTGGCGGTTTCGATTGGTCTCTTCAACCACATCGCCGTCTGCGATAGTCATTTTTCCAATGCCTGCCCGGCAAAGTTGTTCAGCGGCATAGGCGCCAACGCCGCCCAGACCAACCACTAAAACATGCGCGTCTCTCAGTCTTTTTAAACATTCTTCACCCACCATTAAAGCGGTTCGTTCCTGCCAGTTTCCCATTTTTCAAAAAAAAATCATTCGAAAATTCCTGCGTATAATCTCCTCTAATTCAATTAAGCTTAACCCTATAACCGACGAAGCAAAAATATAAATACTTTCAATAGGAACTATTGTTTCGTCGGTTTCAAAAAACAGGCGGTTAAGCGGAATTTCGTGAAGCGATCGGTTCAGTTTTTCCTGATTCCTTAACAAGGCAGCGCCAAAAGAAAAATAAAAATCCTGATCGATCAATTGTCTTGTGGTTTCCGGATTGCCAGTGTAACCATGGAGGATCCAACTGACTGTTCCTGATCTTGCTTTTTTTACTTGAAGTAAATCGGAATAAGTCCGCACAGCGTGAAGAATGAGTGGTTTGTGAAAGTATTCAGCGATTTCAACCTGCTTAAGAAAGGACGCTTTTTGCTGTTCCGGGGAGGTTTCAATCGAACGGTCAAGGCCGCATTCTCCTATGGCAAGCACCTGGGGATGCGTTGCAAGCTTTTCAAGATCGGAAAGCCATTCTTTATTCATTGACTCATTAAGATACCATGGATGCAGACCGGCTGAATAATATTGATCCGGTTCAGGATGGAATGCCATCTGAACCGGATGATTGAGCAATCCCGTTTGATTTCGGGAAAGTTTAAAATGAGTATGCAGGTTGACAATCATTTTATCAGGTTAATGCCACCATACCGGCTCCGAATCACTACATTTTTCCCGGACACAGCACTCCCAATGATCCCCTCTACTTTAAAATTCTGATTCTCTTTGATCCGGTTCCCTTTAAACCGCTCGGCCGGATACTTCACATCACAGTATTCGCAGTCGGCATCGAGCCGGTAATCCAATCCGTTTAAACCGATCGTGATACCGCCGTAACCGTTTGTGATATTGATTGCACTGAAATCGGGAGTGACCTCATCAATCCGCACCGATCCGTATTCCGAGTCCAAAATAAGCTGACGGGTTAGTCTTTCGACGGTATAATTGGTATATTTTGAGTTTGCCGAAATAGTTGAAATCTCGCCGATCCTGATGCCATCATACTTCGACTCAAGCTGAAGGTCATTCATTTTCTTAACATCCAGACCCGAATATTTCGTTTCCAGTTCCATTTTTCCTCCTGTTCCTGCAAAAACTTTACTGTATTTAATTAAACCTTTCAGATTAGTTACTGACCCAAGATCAGCCTTGCCATACGAAAGATCGAGCCAGACCGGCGAGTTATCTTTGGGATTGATATTTCCAGCCG
>JBDKTZ010000398.1:0-2572 GCA_039679975.1 Prolixibacteraceae bacterium | reverse complement strand
TTAATAAAGTAACCAAAATCAAAGTAACCAGAATCGGATTCTTCATTGAAAAAAAATTATTGGTTTTCAATACAGGAGTTGAGTTTATCTGTTTTAAAGAATGATCTCAACTCCTGAATTTTATATTTGAAATTATTTCTCTAATATAACAATTGCGGACTGAGGTCCAACAGTTATCGAACGATCAAATTTAACCGGCGATTGCTTTTCAGGAGACACTACTACCAGGTGTGCATCCGGAACTCCGATCGAAATAAAGGCCTCACTTGATTCTTTTGTATTGATATTATAAACGACGACGGCCTTTTTCCCGTCTGTTTTCCTTAAAAAAACAGTATACTTCAGGTCCCTGCCATTGACAATGGCGCCATTGGTATGGAGAAATTCCGCGTTCCACAAATAATCAGGATATCTTTTACGCAACTGGTCTACTTTTTGTCCGTACGAAAGAACTCTTGGAAACTCCCAAAGATGCCCCTTAAAATTGCGTGGTTCATAGCTTATGGAATATTTGCATGCCAGGCACATATTAATTCTGTTCTTATCTAAATGATCGGTAACCGCACATGCAATCGGAATATCGGAATCGATGTAGCGAAGCACCGGATCATGATTATAATCAGCGCGTGTATAAGTACTGTAATATTGTGATTGCAAATCGTATGGGCCTTCCCCTACCATCAGGAAATCGGGATTGCTCTTTTGGCACATCTCCATGAATTCCCGGCCAAGCCTGTCCGCTCCTTTATAAAGAAATCCGGGAATCGGGTGGCCGTGATTTGGATTGAAGCACAACATGGTTCCGGCATGATGCTGATTTTCGTCATAGACCATCCCGGGAGCTCCCAAATCCAGACATTTTTGGAATTCTCTTTGAAGATTCTCCCGCAGCTCGTCATCCATCATGCAGAAAATTCCAAATCGCCGCGTATTTATGCCCATCAACTGCGTATATGTATTGTAGTTATATCCGGGATGAACACAAGTATCCCCCTGGTTGTTCCACGCCACATAAGGGCTCCATTTCGGATACCAATCAGCAGTCATATCGATCCATGTAAATTTGGTAAACAGTAATATCTTCACACCGAGTTTATCTGATTCGGCAATTGCTTTCTTCAGTTCATCAAATGTTCCCAACCGGGGGTCAACATCGTGTGACGGTACCCCCCTGTCTTGTCCGCCCCAGGTCCAACCAGTGAGTTGAATAGCATCTACTCCGTATTTCTTGCACTCCCGCGCATAGTTTACAAGATCTTTTACTCTGAAGTTAATGCGGCTTTCGGAGCTGTTGATCTGCAACTGTTGCCATGCATTCACCTTTTTGACCCACTCGGGACGGTGAGGTTCAATAAACCATGTTTTCCGCCATTCTTTATAAATGTCGACACCTTTATGCCAGGTTCCGACATATGGGGTAACTATCACAGGAACTAAAGTAATAACTGATTTGGGTTGCGCATAAAGCATCCGCGCCGCTTTTATCCGGATTCTCATCTGTTCCCGCTCGATATAATTCTTCTTTGAATCCGCACTCCCGGCAACAGCTGCATAATTTTCGGCAGGCAGCGTTTCATATACGCATCGCACGTATTCTTCGAGTTTATGATCGTAGGTACTTACATAAAGACCTTCCTTATTATTGTGGATCAATGTGAAGGAGTGTTCAGGAAGATTGCTCCAACCTGTACCGGAGAAACCAGGGTAAAGCTCATTGGTATTGAACTTGGTATAATTCATGTATTGAAAAAGGAAGCGGTCTGTTTCAGCAGGAACGGTAACTTCGCCTATGTATGGCCAGCTTAATTGTTCAATAGTCGCATCCGAATTGTTTTTCAAGGTTCCTGAATATACAAGTCCTTTTTCGGTAATCTGAATGCACCCTTCAAACGTCGCATCGATTATAGTAGAAGCCACTTTCAGCTTGTTCCAGGTGAATGTTAGTTGTTTCCCTGTTATTGTTATTTTGGGTTTTTCCTGCGATTCAGCATTGATAATATAAAACAATCCGTTCCCAAGTTTAATATTAGCTTCGAATGATTGTCCATAAGCCGCTTTACTTATAATATTCCACCCGGTTAGCTTGCTTTCTAATCCAGCCAAAGAACCATCCTCCAAACTGATTGTCGCTTTCAGATTTTTATTTTCAAGCGTATATGTCTGTTGCGCATGAATGGTCAATGGGAAAAAGAGAAAAAAAAGTATTTCGATTATGTTTTTCATAATTGCCAGGATTATTGTTCAAAAATTACTGCAACCGATAATGGGCG
Organism: Prolixibacteraceae bacterium; assembly: GCA_039679975.1. Taxonomy (GTDB): domain Bacteria; phylum Bacteroidota; class Bacteroidia; order Bacteroidales; family Prolixibacteraceae; genus JBCFBK01. Next base: position 302 of record JBDKTZ010000398.1, on the reverse strand, counting down.
AAGATCAAACCCGCCTTGATAAGGTTTCATTTCGGGTTTTTCGGGTGAAGCTATTTGCATCGCTGAAGCATTTTCAAATCTTGCCTTCACGGTAGTTACCTGATCATTGCTTGTATTCACAACTACAATGGCATTCTTCCCATTCAATTTGTTTTTAAAAACGGAATACGTCAGATATTTTCCCTCCACAACAGCGCCTTTCGTATCCATAAATTCAGCATTCCAAACAGATTCCTGGTAACGCTTTCGAAAATCTTCCACTTGTTGTCCATATAAAACAACATGAGGATAATCGCTCAAAC
>JBDKTZ010000034.1:0-4827 GCA_039679975.1 Prolixibacteraceae bacterium | reverse complement strand
GAATCCGGTTCCACACCCCGTGCCATCGCCTTCAGCAAAATTTTGCCTGGTGATCCAACCGGACGCACGATCGCCAGGCACCTTCCCCGGAATGTCCTGGCTTGCGGCTGTCTGAAGCTGGCCATACAGGAAGGATTTGCGCTTCCCGCCGCAGCCAGTTCCCCGTCTCCCTGAACGATCAGGTGAACCAGGATCTCCGAATTCGGAACAATATTGTCATTTTCGTCGACAATTTCTACCGTCACGTAGGCCAGATCGTTCCGATCGGCACGAATATCAGTCCGGTCAACAACCAGACGGATCTTTTTAGCCTGTCCGGTCGTTTTTAGACTCACGCTCCCCACCTCTGTCCCGTTTTCCACAGCAATGGCTTTTAACTCGCCTGGTTCGTAAGGAACTTTAAATTTCGCCGTGAGATTTGTCTTTTCAGAAAGCTCCTGCTCCCCAATGACTTTACCGTTCAACTCCAGACGGACAACAGGTGACCGGCTGTACACGTTCACTTCGAATAATTGACGTTCATGACCGGGCCATGTCCAGCTTTGTTGTTCATCAGGCCAGCCCCAGTAACTGACTTTTTCCTGAACACCTCCGGACATAGGGGTGTGAACCGCCATTTCGATCTTACTACGCCTCCAAACCACATCCCGAAAGAAAGATTGCGGCTTTTTATTCCCGGCCAGATCAATGTCGCCACACCAGGCATTAAACCACGGCCAGGGCATCAGTTGCTCATCCCTGGCGGTCTCAGGTATGGCATGCCCGATCCCTGATTCTCCCAGGTAGTCCATGGCTGTCCAGACAAAATCACCGATCACGTAAGGATGTTTTTCAACCAGTTGCCAGTTTTCGAAGGCATGGAACGGGACCGACTCAGTACCGACCATGATCCGATGGGGAAACTGGTGATGATCGTTCTCATACTCCCGCCACATGTAATTGTATCCGCCCACATCCAGCAATTCAAAGGCGGGTGCTGTTTGCTGCCATGCCCGTCCCGGATGGTCCCAGAACTCATTCACTGCTCCGGTGATCAGTCGTGATGGATCAAGTTCCCGGGCTTTTGCTTTAAATTTGCGGGCGATCTCCAGTCCCGAAGGATCTGCTCTTTCTTCGATCTCGTTGCCAATGCTCCACAGGATGACAGAAGGATGATTCCGGTCACGCAACAGCATCGACGAAAAATCCTGTTCCCGGCAGGAATCGAAAAACTGATGATAATCGTCCTTATTCTTTGGCTTTTGCCACATGTCAAACGCTTCATCAATAACCAGCAGTCCTAATCTGTCGCAGGCTTCGAGAAATTTTTCAGACGGCGGGTAATGGCTGCTCCGGACCGCATTGAAACCATTTGCTTTCAGCAATTCTACGCGCCGTTCCTCAGCCCGGTCAACAGCCACAGCCCCCAGAATCCCGTTGTCATGATGAATGCAGCCTCCCTTTAATTCCATTTTCCTGTCGTTCAGCATAAAGCCGTTTTCGGCGTTGAAATGAAGGTTACGGATACCAAAGGCGGAAATGGTCTGATCCAGGATTTTTCCATTTTCAAACAAGGTGGTTTCCAGGGAATACAGATCAGGCGTTTCAGGCGACCAAAGCCGGGGATCCTGAACCTTCAGACTGTCAGCGATGCTTAATCCGGAATGGGCCGGTATGTTTTCCGGGGATTTTGTCTCGCTGACCAACCGGCGATCGATGTCCAATATCCTGGTGCGGATCGTGATACCGGCATTCTTTGCTTCCCGGTTACTGACACTCGTTCGTACCTTTACCCAGGCTTCTTTGCCAACATGACGGGTCGTAATATATACCCCCCAATGATCGATATGGACAGGGTTAACCACCAGTAGTTTGACATGCCGGTACAGGCCAGAACCGCTGTACCAGCGGCTGTTCTGCCCCCGGTTCATCACACTGACTGTCAGAATATTATATTCCCCGGGAGGCTTGCAATGCCTGGTGATATCAACCAGAAAGGAAGTATATCCATGTTTATGACCACCCGCGTGGGTACCGTTGATCCACACATCGGTTTCCATGTAGGCTCCCTCAAAATAAACCGCAATTTGTTTATTTGCATCTTCGGGGTCCAGTTTAAACGATTTGCGGTACCATCCTGTACCTCCGGTCACATGTCCGGTAGAACGGCCCTCCCGGGGGCCTCCGCTGTTTTTTGTAAATGGTCCGACCACTTCATTCTCCTTTTGACCAGGTAAGTCTTCGATACTCCAATCGTGCGGAAGGTCGATCTTTCTCCAGGCAGCCTCATCAAATTCAGGCTGACCTGTCCCATCGGAACTGTCCTTAAAAAAAAACCAGTCCTGGCCAAAATTACGTAATCTGTTCCCGGAAAATTCTTCAGGCTTGGAACATGTGCAAAAGATCAGGCTGACGGCAAATAAACAGATAAGAGACAATCGTTTCTTCCGATCAGCAAAGCCCGGACAAGACCGGCTTTGCGCCTGCTTAACCGAGGCGTTCGCCGGTACCTGCAATGACGAACAGCGATTTTGCGCTTCGAACTGGTTTGCTCGTTTCATACAGTATTGGCTATTGGGTCGTAATCATCACTTCAGAAGAAGGCAGATCGTCGGACGAAGCAGTCAATGTGGTGATCCCGGGTTTGCCAGTCGATTTGACGATCACCAGACAGCGCCCCTGCCAGGCTTTACGCTGCGGAAGCCGGCAACTCTCCGTGCTCACCGGATTGGCATTACCAACGCCGACAATTGTTCCTTCCCCTTTAATCCCAAATTTCACCAGCCTTTCATCTTTGGGATTTTTAACACCGCTTGCATCAGTCAGCTCGACCGTAACGTAGCTTAAATCTTGTCCGTCAGCACGAATGACGGTCCTGTCAGGTGAAAGCCTGATCGCAGTCGTTTTTCCGGCGGTTTGCAAAACGGATTCAGCCACTGCTTTTGATCCCTGATAACCGATCGCTTTCAGTTCACCGGACAGGTAAGGCACCTCCCATTTAGCGGTAAACCGGGTTGACCGGTCGGCTTTCTTTCTCCCCAACGACTTGCCGTTCAGGGTAAGTTCCACCTGTTTACACGAAGAATAGACAACGACTTCGAAAGGTTGGTTTTCGTACCCCGCCCAGTTCCAGTCGGCCACCACATCATGCCATTCCCATTTGCTCCACGATTGTTTGCCGGGATTGAGCGGGAAGGTGGGTTTTGGTGGTTTCACAAATACGGAGATCTGATCCTCCTTCCAGAGGGCATCCCGGTAAAATGATTGCGGCCGTTTCCATCCGCAGACATCAAGATCTCCGCACCAGGCCAGATTCCAGGGATAAAAATTGCTTTCCTGCCGATATCCCCGCCAGCCAATGCCGGCTTCACCGATATAGTCGAAGGCAGTCCACACAAAGTCACCGATCACCCAGCGGTGATCCAAAACCTGCATCCAGGCCAAAAATGCCTCCAACGGATATGACTCCGATCCGAACATCACCCTTGCGGGAACGCGTGCATGGTCCGCCGCATAGATACTTTCCTGTAAATGGTCGCCTCCGGCGGCATAGTTATAACCGCAAACATCGAGGGTGGCAAAGAACCGGTCCTTTTGAGGCCGAAGGTTGTTGACAGCGGCTGTGACCGGCCGCGTCGGCTCGATTTTACGAACATGATCTCCCAGCATTTTTGCAACAGCGATTACTTCCGGGTTTTCCATATCCCGGATTTCATTGCCGATACTCCACATGATCACCGACGGATGGTTCCGGTCGCGCATCACCATACTTTCGATGTCTTTTTGCCACCATTCATCGAAATACAGGTGGTAATCATAAGGGGTATTTCCGATCCGCCACATATCGAATGCTTCGTCGATGACCAGCATCCCCAGCCGGTCGCAGGCGTCGAGAAATGCCAGCGACGGGGGATTATGGGCACAACGGATCGCATTAAAACCGCTGGCCTTTAAGAGTTCAACCCTTCTTTCCTCCGCCCGGTCGAAAGCTTTCGAGCCCAGCGGACCATTGTCATGGTGAATGCATCCTCCTTTCAGTTTTAACGGTGTTCCATTCAGTAGAAAACCGTTCCCGGCATCAAACGAAACGGAACGGACGCCGAAAGTTGTTTCATTCCGGTCGGTAAGCCGGCCATCATGGTATACTTCGTTGATCGCCTTGTATAATGACGGCGATCCGGGTGACCATAATTGCGGATTGGATAAACCTGCTGACTGGACGAACTCAAAATGTCCTCCGCCATTAATGGCATGCGTTGATTTTATATTTGCCTTTTCTTCACCTTCTGCACTTAAAATACGGGTGATCAGATCAACCTCAACAGCCTCTGATGTTCCATTATTGACGATTGTTCGAATCCGGACCCTGGCAGACGACTCACTCATTTCAGTGGTAGTGATATAAGCTCCCCATTGTGCGATATGAACCGGATCCGATACTTTTAACCACACATGTCGGTATATCCCTGACCCGGAATACCAACGGCTGTTCAGTCCTTCATTCATGACTTTTACTGCCAAAATATTGGATTCCCCGAATTTCAGTTTATCGGTCAGGTCAAACCAAAAGCTGGTATAACCATAGGGATGATTTCCCAAAAATTCTCCATTGAGCCAGAAGTCAGCATTCATGTAAACGCCATCAAACCGGATACTGATCCGTTTGTCTTTCTGTTCCTCCGGAATGATGAACGACTTGCGGTACCAGCCCGTGCCACCGGTCGTAAAACCGCCGCTAACCTGGCTGACCGCATGAGGTTCGAACGGCGACAGGGTACCAGGCAGATCTTCAATGCTCCAGTCATGCGGCAAGTCAATGACCCGCCAGGCTGAATCGTCGAAATCCGT
>JBDKTZ010000578.1:0-6649 GCA_039679975.1 Prolixibacteraceae bacterium | reverse complement strand
TATACATTACTTTGGTCGGACGGTCAAAAGCAGGTGGTAAGTATGAGAACAGCTGCCCGGATCCTTCCATTAGAGGGAAGCTGGGAGGTTCATTTTGATCCGAAGTGGGGCGGGCCGGAAATGATTGTTGCAGATGAATTAAAATCATGGACTGAGTTTAAAGAGCCTGGCGTTAAGTATTATTCGGGTACTGCCGGTTATAAAAAAAGCTTCATGCTGAAAAAGAAAGAGATAAAAGGTAAACAGGTCATGCTTAACCTGGGGAATCTACATGAAATGGCTGCAGTGACCCTGAATGGTCATCGGTTTAACCTGTGCTGGACGCCACCTTTCGAACTTGATGTAACCGCTTACCTGGCGGATGGAGAAAACAGACTTGAAATTGAGATCACCAATCTTTGGCCAAACCGGCTGATCGGAGACGGCAAGTTACCGGAAGATCAGCGGCTGACCAAAACCAATATCAATAAATTTGAAACGGCCGAAGCCGAAAGTTTACTGCGGGTTTCGGGACTTCTTGGACCTGTCCGGTTAATGCTTTTTGAAGAAATAAAGTTGTAGAAGATTTGTTAAGCCGTCATTACCGGAAGGAATGACGGCTTAACAAATATCCTTTTTGCTGTTAATATTTGTAAACAATAAGGATGATCATGACAGAAACACTACTTTTGAGAGGAATAACTGAAACCAATTACACCAGATGAAGAAGTATTTCCTTTGTGCGCTGATCATGCTGTGCATTGTTTTTTTTGCGGCATCGTTGTTTGCAGTCCCCCGGGTCACCGGACAAATTGTTGATGCTGAAAATAATAACCCAATTGATTTTGCAGATATTTTTCTTTATACCAAAGGAGAAGCGAATCCGGCTTTTCATGTATCGCCCGATGCAGAGGGCCGTTTTGTTGTCAATGAATTAAAAGACGGAGAATACACGTTGATTGTCAAACTGGTTGGTTACGATGTGTTCAGTTATCCGGATATAAAGCTGTCTCCTGCGACTCCGTCTGTTAACCTGGGTGTGATTAAACTGAAGCCGCTGGAGGTCGGTATTGCAGAGGTTGAGGTGATCTCCAGCAGGAAGCAGATTGTCTACAAACTCGATAAAAAGATCATAGAAGCTTCATCCAATATCCTTTCGAGTGGAGGAACGGCTGTCGATATCCTGCAAAACACGCCGTCGATCCGTGTGGATGCCGAAGGGGAAGTGACATTCCGCGGCAGCAGTGGTTTTGCTGTTTATATTGATGGGAAGCCAAGTATTTTCAGCGGTTCGCAGGCACTGGAACAAATACCCGCAGGACAGATCGAAAATATCGAGATCATTACGAATCCTTCGGCACGCCACGATGCAGAAGGAGACGCGGGAATGATCAACATTATCACAAAAAAACATGCACGGGAAGGTCTTAGCGGAATGGTCAACCTGACAGGAAGCACAGTTCTTTCAAGGGGAGTAGATTTTCTGCTGACGAAGCAAAATAGAAGTTCACGCTGGTACATGGGCGGAGCCTGGAACGATCATTTGCGGAAAAGCGACTTCGAACAGGATAAGACGACAATCGTGGATGGTATCACGACGAACTCGCGGTCGGACGGGCCGCGCGAGAGTAATAATTTCAATTATGCACTGAAAGCAGGTTGGCAATATGCGTCCCCGAAAACAACCCTTAATCTTGACCTGGAAGGCGGATATGGCGGACGTACCCGTGAAGGGGACCTGGATTATATAGAAGAACGTTCCAAGGGCGGGGAGATGATCAGCGAGGGAAGTTATATTAGCCGGGATGATTATGATATTCATGAAACCTATTATCAGGGATCTGCCGGTTTTGATCATCAGTTTAATGATAAGGGGCATAAGTTGTCAGGAAGTTTTTACCTGAAATACGGCGGTGATGCGCTGGAGTATTTTCAGAGTGATTTGTTCGATCAGCAGGATGTCCGGCAGCAAGGACACCGGGCCTGGGAAGATGAACACCGCTGGACTGTGCGGGGGAACCTGGATTATATTCGTCCTTACAGCGAAACGGGGCGTATCGAAGCCGGTTACCAGTATTATTCTTACCTGGAAGACGGCGATTACAGCATGCAGTTCTGGGATCCGGAGAAAAAAGAATTTTACTGGAGGGAAGATATTTACAATACTTTTTATTTTCAACGGGGTACCAATTCGGTCTATGCCATTTGGGCAAACAGCCTGGGGCATTTCGATTTTCAGGCAGGACTCAGGGGAGAGCATGCCCACACCGTGTTGCGCAGTTCGAAAGAGGGGGCCGACCGCCTGAAGAATGAATTTGATCTGTTTCCATCGGTTCATCTGGGGTACAGCCTGCCCTCCGATCATCACCTGATGGCCTCTTATTCCCGCAGGATCAACCGTCCGCAATTGTTTTTCATGGAACCTTACATCACCTACCGTGACTATTATTCGGCCGAGATCGGAAACCCCGATATCAAACCGGAGTACATCGATTCGTACGAGTTCAATTACCGGAAGACTATTGAAGATCATACCCTGTCGGCTACCATGTTTCACCGGTACCGGAAGGACAAGATCGAGCGGTTGCGTGTTCCGTTTGAAGCGGGCGTGACGCTCGATTCGATGGCCAACGTGGGACATGACTATTCAACAGGACTTGAACTGAACGGGCAGCTTGAAGCAGCAGACTACTGGCATCTGAATGTGAACGGGAGTTTTTATCGTTACAAAGTGGTCAATCAGTTTAAAACCACCGACCGCAACAAGAAAAGTACCAATTACGAGTTTGCGCTGAACAATGCTTTCGATATGGGTAAGAGCACCAGCCTTCAGTTTGACGGCAACTTTGTGGGACCCTCGGTTACGACCCAGGGGCGTACCGATTCTTTTTGGTACCTGAGCCTGGCTGCCCGGCAGCAATTACTCAAGCGAAAGCTTACCGCTACGCTGGCCTGCAGGGACCTGCTCAATACGGCGCGTTATGTGAGCGATATCACTACCTCCGACCTGATCTCGGTGACACGTATCCGGCCCACCTATCCGCTGATCACACTAAGTTTAAGTTATTCTTTCAACAACTATAAGGCAAACGGCAAACAGTCGAAAACCGATAATGATCTGTTCGAGGGGACAAACCATTAGGTTTGGGCGCGAAAACGTATTTTTATTGGAAGCAAGCCGGATAGCTGGTTTCAGAATATCTCTTGCTTAATAAAGGAAGCCAAACAACCATAAGGGAATTTTCTTGCCTTCTGAAAACTCAACGTCATCAACAGCTATAAATGCGTGCTCAAAACCTGCTATCTGCTTTGTCTTTTTTGAAGGTCCGCCAACTTCTATCAAGTACTTTCCGTCGACTAAGAAGTCACCTTTCTCCGGATAGGTTACCTTGTGTTTAACCAATAACTGGTTTAAAATGAATGTTTCACGTAAAGTTCCCTTGTCCGGGTTTTCATCACTTAAGGCGTACATCAGGTTTGTATTGTTCAGATAGAGTTTGTCAGGTTTGTTCAGGTAGTTAATTCCGAAAGTATCCTTTGTGAGCCATTTGACAATTTCAGCTCTTTCAAGATAATAAAGATATTTAAGAAGAGTATCACGTGTTGTATTCGTTTGTCTTGCCAGTTTTTCGATATTTGGCTTATACGGTACCACCCTGGATAATACAGAGAGCATTTTCTTTATTTTGAGCACAGAGTAATAATCAATATTAAAAATGGTTGGCAGGTCACTCTCCAACACGAGATTCAGAATATTAAGCAAACGTACCGGATAGTAGTTTTCCGACTCAACAAAAAAAGGATAGTAACCCAATCTAAGATACTCTTTGAAATACTTTAGTGGTTTGATCCGGTTAATGAAAACCGGTATGATCTTTTTAGAATCAAGTAATATTTGTTCGAGCGAATAAACCGGAAATTTTATTTGATATTTCAGTTCAATGAATTCCCGGAAAGAAAGTCCTGGAAGATTATATACGATTGCCCTTCGACTCAAATCGTAAGCTCCCCTGTAAATATCAAGAGCAGAAGAGCTGGTGAAAATTACCTTTAGATCAGGCAAATTGTCATAGATGTTTTTTAACTCTCTGGACCAATCAGGGTATTTGTGCACTTCATCCAGAAAAAGATATTCTCCTCCTTTTTTGTGAAAATCTTCTGCTAAAAATACCAATGGATTCTCTGCAAAATAAATATCGTCCAAACTGGCATACATTGCCTCCGCATGAACAGGCAACCAGCTTTTCATATGTTGTAACAACAGCGTTGTTTTCCCTGCTCCTCCGGCACCGGAAATGCCGATCATCCTTTGTTCCCATTGGATATCATTCGCCAGAAAACGATTAAAATCTGTTGGAACACGTTGTACCCGACTGGCCGATATTTGTTTAAGTCTTTCCATCTCGTACCTGCTTTTTTTGAAAAATCCTGGCAGTTTACTGTATTCGTTTAGTTGCCAATGATTGATTTTTGTACAAAGGTATAAAATCACTTACATAAAAGTGATTTTTTGGATTTTTTTCACTTTTATAGAAGCGATTATTTGAATCAAGGTAATTTCTCTGTGACTTAAACTGGAATAGCGTATGTTGAGTTGCCTAGCTTCCGGAGAAATATCATTCCTGAATGGAACTAATAATGCGTACTAATCGTTAACCCCCAAAGTAACTCACGAAAAATTAATTGAAATCAGGGATGAGATTTCACCTGCTAATCAGGTTTTTGTTTTCCGGTATTCCAGGGGGGTGCGGCCGGTTTGCCGTTTAAAATAGACTGAAAAATAGGCGGGCGATTCGAAATGCAGTTGTTCGGCGATTATCTGAACCGGCAGATTGGTTTGTTCCAGTAATTCGCAGGCATGCCGGATGCGAAGCTGAGCGAGGTATTGTCCGGGTGCCATGCCGGTGTATTTTCTGAAGAAGCGGCGGAACCAGGAATAGCTGATGTTGAGTTGCCCGGCAATCGCTTCCGGAGAAATGTTCTGCATTAAGTTTTCTTTCATCAGCGCCCGGGCCTTGTCGATCAGCAGATGGATCCGGTCGTTTGTAATCGATTCATTACGCTTCAGATAGGCGATATGGCCCAGCAACAGCGACACATAACCCGCCAGCAACTGCTGGCATCCCGGACGCTCTTCGCCGGCAAATCTCAGCACCTCCTGAAAAAGTCCGACCACTTTTTCGTTGAAGCCCGCCTGAACAAGAGGGGATGTTTTTTCAAAAAAACCACCCGCGATGATTCGATCCATGGCAGCACCTTTGAACCCGATCCAGAATGTATTCCAGCCGGTTTCCATATCAGGGCAGTAATTATGCCACTCGTCCGGAAAAAGCATAAAAAGAGCGCCCTCGTTCAGCGGCGTTTCAGGTATGGATGCCGTCGAAATAACCCCTCTGCCGCTGGTCACGTAGATCAGTTGATATTCATTCAGGATTCTCCCTTTTTTTGCATTGAAATGGTACCGGGGAGGGTGGTCTCCCGCAGGATACAGGCTGTGGGGAGGAACCGACTGGTATCCTGCTGTTGTTACGGTCAGTCCCCAGCTTTCATCGGAAACGCTGTGCGCCGGATAATAGATTTCCTGCATAAATGGATGATTGGTCATGGACATGATCTTGTTTTTATCAATAGCTGATAGGTTTTAACTGATTGGTGTCAAAATTTAAAGTTTTTTGATCATTTTCCAAAAGAATAAGACTATAAATTATTTATAAATTGCGATTTCGATGTAATTTTTAGTTTCAACAGATAAAGTCAAAATCTAAAAAAATGACTAAAATAGGATTGTTTGGAATTGGCCTGGACGTTTACTGGGAGCAGTTCGAAGGACTGGAAGCCCGGCTCACCGGGTATCTGTCAACCGCCGCGGAGAAACTGGCCCGTCCGGGGGTGGAGATCGTTAACCTGGGCATGGTGGATAACACGGAAAAGGCAGAGGCGGCCGGCCACGCTTTCCGGCAGGCAGATGTTGATCTGATCTTTTTGTATGTGACGACCTACGCGCTTTCGTCGACTGTTCTTCCTGTGGTGAGGCGGGCAAAAGTTCCGGTGATCATCCTGAACCTGGCGCCCGGAGCGTCGATTCACTATGAAGCGTTTAACCGCATGAACGACCGGCAGAAGATGACCGGCGAATGGCTGGCTTATTGTTCTGCCTGCCCGGTCCCGGAGATTTCGAATGTGTTTAAACGCGCAGGGATCCGCTTTCACCAAATTACCGGTATGCTGAATGACGATCCGGAGTGCTGGAGCGAGATTTCTGAGTGGATCGATGCTGCCCGGGTGGCCGGTATCATGGAACACAACCGGATGGGATTAATGGGGCATTATTACGGGGGAATGCTTGACATCTACACCGATCTGACCCTCCAGATGGCTTCGTTTGGGGGACACATGGAAATTGTGGAAGTTGATGAACTGGCTGCTGCCTGCCGTGCGGTTACCGGGGAACAGATAGCAGAAAGGATCGGACTGTTTCGCCGGGAGTTTGACGTGCAGGACGATTGTCCGGACGAGGATCTGGAACAGGCGGCCCGGACCTCGGTGGCGCTCGACCGGCTGGTTCAGGAAAAGAAGCTGGGCTCAATGGTTTACTATTATAAAGGGACCGGTATTTCCGAAAATGAAGAGGCTATCAGTTCCATCATCCTTGGAAATTCACTGCTGACGG
>JBDKTZ010000374.1:0-7469 GCA_039679975.1 Prolixibacteraceae bacterium | reverse complement strand
TTAATAGACCGGCTAAATGAGATCAAAATTGATTTTCGCTTTAATCCTGTTACCCGGCAAAACGACACTTTTCTGAATGATGAGAATGTGGAAGAAGAAATTCGCCGTATCGCCGTTTCCAGTTATGTCAGCCCTGTAGCGACTATTGCAGAAGTCCGTCATGCGCTGGTCAAACAGCAACAGGAAATGGGGTGCAGCAAGGGAATTGTTATGGATGGACGCGATATTGGAACCGTGGTATTTCCTCAGGCCGAATTAAAACTGTTTATGACAGCCAGTCCTGAAGTCAGGGCACAGCGTCGTTATGATGAGCTGAAAGCCAAAGGACTACAGGTAAACTATCAGGAGATTCTTAAAAATATACAGGAACGTGACCGGATCGATTCGGGAAGAGAAATCAGTCCGCTGAAAAAGGCTGACGATGCTTTGGTCCTTGATAACAGTTATTTAACGCGCAGGGAACAACTGGACTGGACTTTAGATAAGGTAAGGGAGATTATTGAGAAAAATGAAGGTAGAAATTGACAAACGATCAGGATTCTGTTTTGGTGTGACCCGGGCAATAAAGACCGTCGAGGAGACGCTGGATGCAGGAGGACATCTTTACTGTTTAGGCGATATCGTCCACAATTCGGAAGAAGTCAGCAGGCTGGAAGCGATGGGACTTGAGACAATCGATTACAGCAGGTATTTCACTTTAAAAAATTGTAAGGTCCTTTTACGGGCACACGGTGAACCACCTTCTACATACGAATACGCCCGGGAAAATCAAATCGAGCTCATTGACGCCACTTGTCCGATTGTGTTGACTCTTCAAAAACGCATCAGACAAGCTTACCGGACCATGCAGGAAGAACAAGGACAGGTCATCTTATATGGTAAGAAAGGGCATGCAGAAGTAACCGGATTAATCGGGCAAACCGACAATCAGGCCATTGTTGTAGAAAACGAAAAAGATCTGGATCTTGTTGATATGAACAAACCCTCGGTCTTGTTTTCTCAGACAACAAAATCACCTGCCGAGTTCGGCTGGATAGCAGATCTGCTGAAATCCCGTTCAACAGGAAGGACGGAAGTAAAAGACACAATCTGCAGGCAAGTATCAAACAGGGGGCCTCTGCTGAAAGACTTTGCCAAACACTATGATGTGATTATCTTTGTAGGAGGAGAAAAAAGTTCGAATGCGCGCTATCTGTTTGAAGTATGCAGGCAAGTCAACCTGGAAAGTCACTTTATATCGTCGCCGGATGAATTGAATAAAAGCTGGTTTACCGGCCGTGAGAGTGTTGGCGTTTGCGGAGCTACATCCACTCCTCAGTGGTTACTTGAGAAAGTAGCAGCAAGTATTCTCCAAATTTAAGACTGTATTAAGAGTGCTTCATTTTAACATCACGGAGAACGAAATTCTTCAACCTGGAATTTATTTTGCAGTAAAAATCTTCTAACGCGAAAATGATGGAAAAAAAATCAGAAAGAGAAAACAACGGATCTGAAAAACGAAAAAGGCTTGAAAAAATAGCTGTTTTTACTTCAGGAGGGGACTCCCCGGGAATGAATGCCGCTATTCGCGCTGTGACCCGCGCAGCCATCGCAAATAAACTACGGGTAACGGGAATCCGTCATGGCTACCAGGGAATGATTGAAGGAGATTTTGTAAATCTGAAAGCACGTGATGTGAGCGGTGTCCTCCATCAGGGAGGCACTATCCTCAAAACCGCCCGAAGCAAGGAATTCTTCACAGAAGAAGGACGTGCAAAAGCTTATGAGAATCTGAAAAAAGAGTGTATCGATGCTGTTGTGGTCATTGGCGGTGATGGTTCGTTTACAGGAGCGATGGTCTTCACCAAGGAATACGATGTTCCCTTTGTCGGCATACCCGGAACAATCGACAATGATATGTACGGCACCGATTATACCATCGGTTACGATACGGCAATGAATACCATTGTTGACGCCGTTGATAAGATTAAGGATACAGCCAGCTCGCACGGAAGGATCTTCTTTATTGAAGTAATGGGCCGCGAAGCCGGCCAGTTGGCATTAAGCAGCGGAATTGCGGTAGGTGCAGAAGCCATTTTGATTCCTGAATCAACTTCACAGGAACTGGAAATGGAAAAATTTCTTAAAAAAGGCTATAAGGAAAAAGACAGAAGCGGCATCGTTATCGTTGCCGAAGGAGGTGAACCCGGCAGAACGATAAAAATTGCAGAACGGGTTGCAAAAGAATATCCCAATCTCGATGTCCGCGTTTCTATATTAGGCCATATCCAGCGTGGCGGAACACCAACTGCAAAAGACCGTATAGCAGCAACAAAAATGGGAGTCGCGGCCATTGATGCGCTGCTCGACGATCAGCAAAGTATTATGATCGGGCTGGTTAAAAATGACCGGATTGTTCATGTTCCTTTTAGCAAAGCGGTCAAACTTGATCATAGTATCGATAACGATTTACTGGAAATTCTTCGAGTCATAAATATCTGACAAAGCTCATCACTCGCCTCCGGCGCCTGATAAATACAAAACACTGTGACTTCTTTTTTCTATCTTTGCGCCTCAGCATCCAATTGCTTAAACAGACTCTTATCATGGAATACAAATTCTGGGAAATTGAACCCAAATGGCAGGCTTACTGGGAGGAAAACAAGACCTTCAAAACTGAAAATGACTTTTCAAAGCCAAAATATTATATTCTGGACATGTTCCCTTACCCTTCGGGAGCCGGTTTGCATGTGGGGCATCCGGAAGGATATACCGCGACCGACATTGTAAGCCGTTTCAAACGAATGAAAGGCTTCAACGTGTTACACCCCATGGGATGGGATGCCTTTGGGCTTCCTGCTGAGCAATACGCAATTCAGACGGGAACACATCCGGCTGTAACCACAGGAAAAAACTGCGATAACTTTAGACGCCAGATCAAATCGCTTGGTCTGAGTTACGACTGGGACCGGGAAATCAACACCACTGATCCCGGCTATTTTAAATGGACTCAGTGGATCTTTATCAAACTCTACAACACCTGGTTCGATCCGGAACAAGGTAAAGGACGACCGATCAGTGAACTTCCCGTCCCGGAAGAGATCAAGACCCGGGGAGATCAGGTTATAAAAGAATATATTCAAAAAAAACGTCTGGCATACTACGATCAGGCACAGGTATGGTGGTGCCCGGTTTGTAAAACGGTTTGCGCCAATGAAGAAGTATTGTCGGACGGTTCCCATGAAAAATGCGGTAATCAGGTGGTCCGTAAAAACCTGAAACAATGGCTGCTTCGGATACCGCATTATGCACAACGATTGTTGGACGGACTGGATCAGTTAGATTGGCCTGAAGGAGTCAAAGACATGCAAAAGAACTGGATTGGCCGTTCCACCGGAGCGGAAGTCGACTTCACCATTCCCGGCCTGGATCACAAGCTGCGGGTTTATACCACGCGTCCCGACACCTTGTTTGGTGCCACTTACATGGTGGTCTCGCCCGAGCATCCGATGATTACCCGATTGGCTTCCGAAACACAGAAGGCTGAAGTTGATCAATATATTCAGGCTGCTTCATTAAAATCAGATCTGGATCGGACCGAGCTGGCCAAAGAAAAAACCGGTGTGTTTACAGGAAGTTTTGCCCTAAATCCGGTCACCGGAAAGCAAATCCCCGTATGGGTGGCCGATTACGTGCTGATGGGATATGGAACGGGAGCAATCATGGCTGTTCCGGCCCATGATACCCGTGATTTTGAATTTGCGCAAAAATTTGGAATACCTGTTGTTTGCATCCTCGATCCGATCAATACTGAACCTGCCATACGGGAGAAAGTATTAAAAGGACAGGCTTGCTGGACGGAAGACGGCAACTACATCAACTCAGCCAATCCTGAAACAGGCCTTAACCTGAACGGGTTGGACAAAAGCGAAGGCATTGCCGGGATGATAAACTGGCTCGAAGAACAGGGAATCGGAAAAGCAACAATTAATTATAAACTGCGCGACTGGCTTTTCAGCCGTCAGCGATATTGGGGTGAGCCCTTTCCGGTGATCCATTGGGAAGATGGTGAAATTTCGCTGGATGAGGACCGGTTACCTGTGACCCTGCCTGAACTTGAAAAGTTTGAACCCGGAGAAGGCGGCGAATCACCGCTGTCCAATGCAAAAGATTGGCTTTACGTGGTCGACAAAAACGGAAGAAAAGGCCGGCGGGAAACCAACACCATGCCTCAATGGGCCGGGTCATGCTGGTATTACCTGAGATTTATCGATCCCCGGAATGAAGAGCAGATCTTCGATAAAGCACTGGAAAATTACTGGATGCCCGTCGATCTGTACATCGGCGGTGCGGAACATGCTGTTTTACACCTGCTATATTCCCGTTTCTGGCACAAAGTATTGTATGATCTGGGAATTGTTTCAACCGACGAACCTTTTAAAAAACTGTTTAATCAGGGGATGATTCTGGCTTTCGCCTACGAAACCAGTACTGGCGCAAAAGTAACTTCAGACCTGGTCGAAGAAAAAGATGGCCGGTATTTTCATAAAGAAACCGCCGAGGAATTACAACAGATTGTGGCAAAAATGTCCAAATCTCTAAAAAACGTAGTTAACCCGGACGATGTCGTTCAGCGATATGGTGCGGATTCCCTGCGTCTTTACGAAATGTTCCTGGGACCGCTGGATGATACCAAACCATGGTCCGAAAAAGGGGTGAAAGGAGTTTTTGGCTTTTTGAACCGTGCCAGTCGCTTCTTCGGGAATCCCGATAACCTGACTCAGGGACAAGAAGACAAGGAGGTCATGAAGGCCTTGCACCAGACCATTATCAAAGTGGAAGACGATATTGAGAACCTGAAATTTAACACTGCAATTTCTGCGTTAATGGTATTCAACAACCTGGCCCTGAAAAAAGGAAAGGTTACTGATCATACTGCTGAAACATTTACTAAAATACTTGCACCTTTTGCACCCCATCTGGCCGAGGAACTATGGCAGTTATACGGACATAGCGGGTCACTGGCCTATGAGCCCTGGCCGAAAGCCGACAGTAGCCTGTTGGTGGAAGATACATTCGAGTATCCGGTTTCCTTCAACGGAAAAGTCCGTTTCAAATTAACTCTTCCTCTGGATCTGGCAAAGGAGGAAATTGAAAAGAAAGTATTAACCTGTGAAGCCTCGCAAAAATGGATAAGCGGGGGAATGCCAAAGAAAATAATCATTGTGCCCGGCAAAATTATTAACGTAGTTCTGTAATTGAATTACCTGTTTATTTCGAAAAAGATGATGCTCTGTCAAAAGCGCATCATCTTTTTTTGTATTTTATGCTTTTCTTTATAAATCTCTGAAAAAAGATCAGGATAAATTTGGATGAGTCTTAAGACAAATGACTTTTATCCATATTTTATTCCTCTTAAAAGGTATTTTTTTGCATCCGGAAAAAACTATAATTTAATCATCAACAGATGACTGAAGAACGGAAACTAAAATTAAGAACAACTTTGTTCGATTACCTGATCATATTTCTGGGGATGGCCCTGTATGTCCTGTCATGGACTATCTTTCTTATTCCGGCGGAAATCACCGGAGGAGGGATCAGCGGGCTCTCAGTGGTCGTTTATTACAGCACAAAAATACCTGTAGCGATTACCTATTTTATTATCAATGTATTCCTGGTCCTGATCGCGATCAAGATACTGGGAGCCAATTTTGGCATCAAGACCATTTTCAGCATGGTGGTAGCCACAATTCTGTTTTGGCTCACGCCTGGTTTAATCAAACACCCCCTGATCAACGATACATTCTTATCGGCCATCCTGGGAGGAATGATGGGAGGCGTTGGCATTGGGATCGTGTTTACCCGGGGCGGAAGCACAGGAGGCACCGATATCATTGCGATGATCATTAATAAATACCGGAATATCAGCCCGGGACGCATTATCCTCTATTGCGATGTCATTATTATCGCCTCCAGTTATCTGGTATTCGGTTCGCCGGCCAAATTGGTATATGGTTATGTGAGCATGGCTGTAGTCTCCTACACCATCGATGCTTTTTTAAGCGGGTCAAATGCATCTGCACAAATTTTTATATTTTCAAAAAAATTTAACGAAATTGCAGACTTTATTAATCGTTATGCCGGGCGAGGCGTCACAATTATTGAGGGTACCGGCTGGTACACCAAGGAAGATGTAAAAATTGTTATGACCATCGTCAGAAAACGTGAAACAAGTTTGATTTTCAGAAAGTTAAAAGAAATTGATCCGGAAGCCTTTATTTCCATGGCCAGCGTTATGGGTGTGTACGGCAAGGGATTTGAAAATATTAAAATTTGATGAAGAGAAAATATTTAATTGGCATTCTTATCATTTTATGTAGCGGCCTACTGGCGATCTTTGTCCTACAGCAACTGAATAAAGAAAAAACAAAACCAATTGTCCACACTCCTCCTCCGCCTGCCCTGAAATTTGGATTTCCGGTCGATTCATTTCACATTGAACAGGCCACGATAAGAAATAATCAGAATTTATCGGACATCCTTTCCGGAAAGGGTATTTCCATGCAAACGATCGATCAGATTGTACGTACTTCCACCTCGATTTTTGATGTGCGTAAAATGAAGAAGGACAACCATTATTACTTCTTTTCTTCAAAAGACAGTTTAAAAAATTTACGCTATTTCATTTACGAAATTAACCAGATTGAATATGTTGTATATTGTTTTAAAGACAGTCTTCATGTTTATAAAGGAGAGAAACCGGTAACAAGAGAGATCAGATCCTCTTCCGGTACGATCATGTCGTCGCTTTGGAAAACCATGGAAGACAATAACCTCAATCCCCTGCTGGCGGTGAAACTCAACAACATTTACCAATGGACGATCGATTTCTTCGGTATTCAGAAAGGAGACCAGTTCAGGGTCATTTACGAGGAGAGCTTTGTCGACAGCGTTTCGATCGGGATTACCAATGTATTTGCAAGCGAGTTTAAACATTCCCATGAAGATTTTTATGCCTTTCAGTTCATAAAGAACGACACGATTCAATATTATAATGAAGAAGGGAGAAATCTGAAAAAGGCCTTTTTGAAAGCTCCCCTTGAATTTTCACGGATCAGCTCCCATTTTACGCACAGCCGTTTGCATCCGGTATTAAAATTCCGCCGTCCCCATCACGGGATCGATTATGCGGCGGCTTCAGGAACACCCGTTGTTTCGATCGGAGAAGGAGTAGTTACCCGCAAAGGATATCAGGCCGGCGGGGGAGGTAATTACCTGTACATTAAACACAACTCGATCTACACCACCTGCTATATGCACCTGAAGGGCTTTGCCAAAGGAATTACTCCAGGAACCCGCGTCAGACAGGGGCAATTGATCGGATTCGTAGGAAGTACCGGACTTGCCACAGGCCCCCATCTCGACTTCCGGGTTTTTAAAAACGGCACTCCTGTCGATCCGTTAAAGATAAAATCCGAACCGGGTAAGCC
>JBDKTZ010000539.1:0-4482 GCA_039679975.1 Prolixibacteraceae bacterium | reverse complement strand
ATTCGCCATCCAGCTGAAGGTAAAGGTATTGTGCCTCATCCATAGTGAGTTCCTGCATGATTTCAGCGATATCGGCAGCGTGCAGGTCCTCCAGCATATTTTTCACTTCGGCAGAAGTCTGCTGCCCAATATACACCTTCAGCTGGTCAATAAATTCTCTGTTTAATTCAGCTCTCATTTCATTGCCGGTTTAGCTGACCGGAGATCAGCCGGGTTAGACATTCAAATTCAGCGACGCCCAATTGCTCTGGCCGTTTTGAGAAGATATCCTGATTCCTCACTTCATCATCCACGATAAATGCTTTTAATGAATTCCTCAACGTTTTTCTTCGCTGGTTAAACGACGCTTTGATGATCTTAACGAAGAGGAGCTCATCACAATTGGCCTTATCGCGCTGATTCCTGCTTAAACGGATGACCGCCGATTTCACCTTTGGAGGTGGTATAAATACGTGTTCGGAAACAGTAAAAAGATACTCAATATCGTAATAAGTCTGAAGAATGACACTGAGAATTCCATATGTTTTCGACCCGGGCCCGGCGCTCAGCCGCTCTGCAACCTCCTTCTGAAGCATACAGACGATCTCCGGTACCTGATCCCTGTACCTCAGTATCTGAAAAAAAATTTGCGATGAGATGTTGTAAGGGAAGTTGCCAATTACGGCAAATTGATCGTGAAAATAGTCGAGAAGGTTCAGTTTCAGGAAATCACCCTGAATAATCCGGCCCTCAAGCTGCGGATAATTCACCTTCAGGTAATCAACCGAGTCCCGGTCAATTTCCACAACAGTTGTTCTGTAACTCTCCTTCTGAAGCAGAAACTGAGTGAGAACGCCCATTCCCGGACCTATTTCCAAAACATCACGGATATGGTTTTGCCGCAGGCTATCAACAATTTTTCCGGCGATATTTTTGTCCTTCAAGAAATGCTGCCCTAAATTCTTTTTCGCCCTTACTATAGTCATTGTTGCCTTTACCTTCCATTGAATTAACGAATATGCCACTGAAACTCCACATGATTGAAAACAAATTTTTATTTTTGTCAGCGTTGAGCCCCTTCAATCACGGAGGCTGCAAATTTAAAAAAGTACAGAATCTAAAAATGCTTCAAGCATTTTTAAAATTAGTGCATTTTCAACAATAAACAAGTTCATTTTGAAATTGAAATTATTTAAACTCCTGCAATTTTTTGCCTTTCTGGGACTGGGGCTGGTGATTTTCTGGCTAATCTACAAAGATCAGGATCCGGACAGAATCGAATCAATACTGAAGAACAACGTCAACTACAGTTGGATCTGGATATCTGTTGTTTTAGGAATTCTGAGTCATATCAGCAGAGCGATGCGCTGGTCCCTCATGATCGAACCTCTTGGACGAAAGCCCGGACTATTGAACACCTTCCTGTCGGTGATGGTCGGCTACCTGATGAACCTGGTGATCCCCCGCATGGGAGAAATCTCGCGTTGCGGCGTGCTGGCACGTTATGAAAAAATTTCGTTTACAAAATTGGTCGGCACAGTTGTCACTGAGCGCATTATCGATATCCTGATGATGATGATGCTTACGTTGCTGGTGTTTATTACCCAGTTCGGAAAAATAATTCAGTTTCTTGAGAATAACCCGGGCATACAGCAAAAGCTTTCGGGAATAGCACTCTCGTTCTGGTTTCTCTCCGGTATTGTACTGATAATCGTTATGCTTTACATTTTCCGAAAAAAAATCGTCAGTTCAGCTATCTTTTCCCGGGTCCATTTGACCATAATAAAATTTGGAGAAGGATTGAAAACCATAAAAGATATGCGGAATAAATGGACGTTTATCTTACACACGTTGTTTATCTGGCTGATGTATTACCTGATGCTGTACGTCGCATTCTTTTCATTTGATTTTACATCGCACCTGTCCGCTTTTGCAGGATTAACCACCTTTGTCCTTGGAAGCTACGGAATGGTTGCGCCCGTACAAGGAGGAATAGGCGCCTGGCATTTTATGGTCGTTCAAAGCCTGTTTGTGTACGGCGTTGCAAAATCTGACGGAGTCGTTTTTGCATTCCTGGCGCACTCCGCCATGACCGTCATGCTCATTGTGGTAGGCTTACTTTCACTGCTTGCCCTTCCCTTTATTAACAGAACAACAGACTAGATCCGTCCTTATCTTAAAATCTATCATTATATTCGCATCACTTAAAATTAGTTTTGAATACGGAACTTTTTATAGCAAGACGATTGTTTCTGTCCAGGGAACAATCCCAGCACCTATCGCGCAGGATTGTTCGTTTGGCTATTGCCGGGATTAGCCTGGGAATGGTGGTCATGATACTTGCCGTTGCAATTGTTGTGGGATTTCAACAGGAGGTGGAGAATAAAGTGAATGGTTTTGCCGCTCACCTTCAGATTGTAAACTACGACAATAACCAATCTTATCAGACCCGACCGATCAGTACCGATCAGGTACCGATCAACAGGATCAAAAATATCGCCGGGATCAGTCACATTCAAAAGTTTGCCACCAAACCCGGTATGATTAAGGTGGAAGATGAAATACAGGGAGTAGTTTTAAAAGGAATCGGTGAAGACTTTGACTGGAGTTTCTTTGAAAAGAATAAAGTCAGGGGAATAAAAATACGTCTGGATTCGGCCCGCACTGACCAGATTTGGATATCCGAACAATTGGCAGAAAAGTTGAAGCTCAATCTGGGTAACCCGTTTAGGATGTATTTTTTGAATGAGAATGAAAAAGTGCCGAGAATCAGGCAATTTACCGTTGGGGGGATTTATCGTACCGGCCTCGAGGAATTCGACCTGATGTTTGTGCTGGTTGATATCAGACACATTCAGCGGCTAAATTCCTGGACGGAAAATCAGGTCAGTGGCTATGAATTGTATATCAACAACACGGATCATCCGGACGATCTGGAAGCGCAGGTTCGCAATGAAGTTATCCTGGCACAACGGGACGAAGTTTCGTTGCAGGTGGTGAATACTAAACGTAAGTTTCCTCAGATTTTTGACTGGCTCAACCTGCTTGACATGAATGTGTGGATCATTCTTGCGCTCATGATCATTGTTGCCGGATTCAATATGATTTCAGGGCTTTTGGTCATTATTCTTGAACGCACTCAAATGATCGGGATCCTTAAATCAATGGGTGCGGCGAATGTCAATATCAGGAAAGTCTTTCTTTATCTTTCAGCCTTCCTTGTCGGCAAAGGGCTGTTATGGGGAAATTTGCTTGGAACTTCGCTTTGTTTGATCCAATATTACTTTAAAGTCGTACATCTCGATCCGACTTCCTATTATGTGTCGACCGTTCCGGTCAATCTTTCATTCACCCACCTGCTGCTTTTGAATCTTGGAGCTCTTGCTGTCACGATGCTCATGCTCATCGCCCCTTCCTGGTTCGTGAGCCGGATATCACCCGAAAAAACAATCCGCTTCGATTAAATGGTCAAGTAACGAACTGAAGCGCTCAGGCGTTCCTGAACATCCTCCTACACCGTATTCATCGCCGTTACCGGATCAAGCCTTGCCGCTGTAAGCGCCGGAAGAAAACCTGCAAGTAGCCCTATTATTGCAGAAACAAACAGCCCCAGCACGATATTACCAATACTGAGCGCAAGCGTCATCTCGCTGACAGCACTTACAATAGAAGTTCCTGTAAAAACAAGAAGTAATCCCACAACTCCGCCAAGAACAGACAGAATGACTGATTCAAAGATAAACTCCATCAAAATGAAATACCGCTTTGCTCCCAGCGATTTCTGTATTCCTATAATCCGGGTTCTCTCCTTAACCGATACAAACATGATATTGGCAATTCCAAATCCTCCTACCAGAATACTAAAACCACCGATCACAGATCCGGCGATGTTAAAAACAGCGAAAAAAGTATCCAGACTACTCGAAATCACGCTGATCTCGTTCACGGCAAAATTATTCTCTTCCATTGGCTTCAACCTCCTGATACTACGCATGATCCCTTCCAGTTCAGCCTTAAAATGTTCTTTGTCTGCTCCAGGTCTGGCCTTTACATTAATTGTCTGTCCCATGTCCCGGTTCCGGAAATCAACCATTTGTACGGCAAAAGGAACCGTTATGTGAATCCGTTTATCCATGCTGGTACCGAACATGTCCTCCCCTTTCTGCTTGTATACACCAATAACAATCATTCGGTAACCGTGTACTTTTATTTCTTTTCCCAAAGGATTACTGCCTTCAAACAACCTTTTGACCAATTCGCTTCCGACAAGCGCCATCGGTGCTCCTGATCGACTCTCTTCTTCCGTGAAATAACGTCCTCGATCCAGCTCCAGGTTCCAGAGGTCAAGCAATCCATGTGTCGTTGCCAGCACCTCCGTATTTTCAGAAGTCGATCCCCTGTATTGCACGGTTGAGTTGAACCCAGCAAGAAAGACCCCGTTGTCCGCCAATTCTGAACGCCTTAAGAGCTCTGCTGTTTCTTCCAGCTTTGGCACAGGCCTGT
>JBDKTZ010000556.1:0-16816 GCA_039679975.1 Prolixibacteraceae bacterium | reverse complement strand
TGGTACGGACAACCGGTTTACGGGATCATTTATCCGTTTAAGGACCATGATCCGACCTTCACCTTCTTCCCTCACATTTATCAAACAGTGGCCGACCTGTTTTCCATTTCTTCGCATGAGCAGTATATCCTGATCGAAGAATTGGATCGTTCAATCCTGAACCCGTACTGGTTTTTGAAACATCAGTTCCCCGCCCAACGGCATACCTGGATTAATTACTACAGCGGCATTTGTCACGGCGATCTGAATATGCAGAATATTCTGCTGGACGAAAATATGAATGTCTATCTGATCGACTTTTCAGAAACGAAACCTCGTTCAGTCGTATCCGATTTTGCCCGTCTTGAGGCTATTTTCCTGATCGATAACGCGCCTCTCGAAGACGAAAAGGACATGGCCGACTACGTTGAATTTATCACTCATTTTTATGAAAGTCCTTTATTATTCGAAAACAAAGAAGTTATCTATCATGGCCGGCATAAGGAAAAAGTAGCCAAACATGCAGCCCTGGCTATGAAAATGAGAGAATATGCCTATACCAGTGTAAAAAGGAATCAGGATACTCTTCCTTATTATGTGGCCTTGCTCGAATGGATATTGCCTGTTGTCTGTTACTCGCTTCCGGTCAGCCACAAACGTTTATCGATGATCATCTCGGCCCTGCTGACCGAAAAAGTAGCTGAACGAATTGACCAATTATGAGTGGTTTTAACTAGCGATACTGTTCATAGAGCAGAGAAGCAACGGTTTCGTCAAAGAGTTCGCGCTTTTGAACCCGGTCAAAGGTATCCATCAGGTCGTGGACACGGATCCTTTTTTTGGCTTCTTCGGCGAAATCTTCAACGATCTGTCCGCGGTGCATCATGACGATCCGGTCGGGCAGATCGACGGCTTGCTGCATGGAATGCGTGACCATCAGGGCGGTCAGCTTCTCCTGTTCAATGATCTGTCTGGTCAGTTCAGCTACTTTTGCAGCACTTCTGGGGTCAAGAGCTGCCGTGTGTTCGTCCAGCAACAATAATTTAGGGCGCAGCCAGGTTGCCATGAGTAACGTGAGCGCCTGTCGCTGTCCGCCCGAGAGTGTTCCGATCGGATTTTCAAGCCGGTCTTCCAGCCCCATTTTCAACGTACGTACTTTTTCAGCTATCTCTTCCTTGACTTTGGAAGTCACAGCGATCTTTAGCGGACGGGACTGCCCCCGTCTCATGGCCATAACGATGTTCTCTGCAATGCTCATATCGGCGGCTGTTCCTGCGAACGGATTCTGGAATACGCGTCCAATCAGCTGTGCACGCTTATATTCAGGCCACTGATCAATCCGGTTTTGATCTAAAACAATTGACCCTTTATCGGGTATAAAAGTGCCTGATATCGCGTTCAGCAACGTACTTTTACCGGAACCGTTTGTTCCGATGACAGCCGTGAAGCTACCCTCGCCAATCGTCAGACTTACATTTTTTAAGGCTTTAACCTCATTGACAGTAAAAGGAAAAAACGTTTTTGAGAGATCATTGATCTTAAGCATGGCGCGATCTTTTGAAAATATTTTTACTAAACGACTTAAACATGCCAGGTGCAACCAGAGCAGCAAAAACAAAGAAGGCTGTAACCAGTTTCAGATCGTTCGGATTCAGTCCCCATCTGAGTGCAATGGCAATTAATAACCGGAAAAGGATCGTTCCCAGGATCGCTCCGGTGATTGTCATTCCAATCCCCGATTTTCCTACCAGAGCCTCGCCAATAATAATACTGGCCAAACCCCAGACCATCATCCCGATCCCCATCTGAACGTCGGCGAATCCCTGGTATTGAGCCAATAATGCTCCGGACAAGGCGACAAGTCCGTTGGACAGTGCAAGACTGAAAACAATCATGGTATTATTGTTGACACCTTGAGCGCGCACCATTTGAGCATTATTTCCGGTGGCTCTCAGAACGGTCCCGAAATGCGTCAGCAGGAATCGGTATAAAATCACGGCCAGCAGAACACAAAAAATAATACTGGTCAAAAAGAAAGCAAAATCAACCACAGGCACCGACCACCCGAAAACGATCAGATTACTGTCTCCACCCGTAGTTTGCAGGATCACATTTTTGGGAACTTCGGAGATGCTGGTCGTATCGAGCAAAGGGATATTGCTTCTGCCCATGATTCGCAGGTTAATGGAATAAAGCGCTGTCATCATCAGGATCCCGGCCAGGATCTCCTGTATTTTGAATTTGGTATGAAGAATACCGGTAATCGCACCTGCAAGTGCACCCGACAAGAAGGCCAATGCAGTAGCCAGCCAGGGATCCCAGCCGGACATGATCAGCACGGCCGACAGGGAGGCCCCGAGTGTGATAGACCCGTCGACTGTAATATCCGTGAAACGGATCATCCGAAAACTAATAAGCATCCCCAGCGAAAGCAGGGAGAATATCAATCCAATCGTAAAAGCTCCGATAACTAAGTTCATACCAATCCCTCCGAGTTTTGAACAGGTGCGCACCAGCACGCACCCCTGATAAATGTACTTTCACCAAGTCCCTGAACGGGGCGGTTATCATCGACCAACCGTAGTAAGGCTACAGGTGGCGGGCCACTGAAAAATTTGTCGACCTGGGTTTTAAGGTCGATCAGTCCGTTTGGCAGCGGCTGATAAGGAAAGACAACAGCATGAATGCGCGCCGCCAAAGCAGGATTGGACGGTAACTGTTTGAGCAGGGTGCAATCTACTGATTCGGATTCCTTTGCGACAATGCCGAATACCAGCGTTTGTTCGCCTGCAAACACCCTTTCACCGCAAAAAGATAACCAGTCGCGGACCTCCATCGAATTTGAAATCGGTTTGCTTTCGATTTTTCCCGGCGACCGGATCAGGTTTGCACCAACCAGACCGCCTGTCTCGGCCATGATCACAAACGCGGCCGCACGCGACCCGCTTACCGCAAGGGCATGCTCCACAAGTTCCGAAATGGTAATTTTAAGCTGATCGCCCTGAGGCGAAAAACGGAACAGATATGCCATTTCTCCCTCACACGACAAAGCCTGGATCACCCTCATCTCGGGAATAAATTCACTGACACTCAAAAGATAATCAGGCCGTATCTTTTCTTCCGGTGACTGATAGGCCAGGTTTCCGCAAACAGCGATAAATTCGCCGAATTGTCCTGTGGCTTCTTCCAACCGGACAGCAGAACTGCCAATGCCAAGTGCAAAAATATTTTGAGGAAAAGAAATTATACCGGTTTCAGAACCTGCAACGGCATTCCACGATTTCCAGGCATTCACAAGCGAAAGTTTCAAGTTACCCTGTGGATTCAGCTGAAATAAATCGGTCACAAAATTTTTCCCGGCTATGTCAACCTGATCTGCCGATTGCATATCGTCCGGCAATGAAGCCGATAACCATATCCCGAATCCGGTCGCTTCCAGCGTCTTTAAAACAAACGGGCTTGCATTCACAATTGTAAAACTGCCTTTAACCAGGTTCAGTTCCTTATTCACCCGGATCAAAGACCGGATGCCGGCAGAACTTAAAAAATCCATGGCTGCAGCATCAACCACCAGATGGTGATCACCATTCCTGATATAATTCAAAAAAGCGTCAGCAAAATAGTCAGCCCACGAAGCGTCCAGACGCCCGGAGGCTGTGATGACCATATACTTCCCTATTCGTTCAGTTTTAAGTTCCATAAAATAGCGGAATCTAGTTTTTTAGTTCAATTGCTTTTTTAATAAAGGCCTCTGAAAGAATCAACTTAAATTTTTTAGCCAATTCCTCGTTATAAATCAGTTTTTCGGAGCGGGTATTACAGAAAGGGATCTGCGCCGGACTTTTTTTACCCTGAAGAACGCTCACGGCCATTTCTGCTGCTTCCAGTCCGGCATCATAATAGTCGCGCGACAGGCATATCACACCGCCGCTCTTAATCTGGTCACTATCGAATACGTATACCGGGAGGTTGTTTTCGGCAGCTTTACGTGAAATAAGCGCAAATCCCGGTCTGGTCAGATTATCAACAACCTGACAGACCATTTGAATGTCGCTTCTGCAAAGTTCTATTGCGGCTTGCGGCACGTCGGCACTCGAAGTAACCGGTACTGCAGTGAGTTCTATATCTTGCTTTTGAAGAGCCTCCTTGAACCAGTCTTTATAAAGCACGCTGTTAATTTCGGCAGGCGTAAAAAGGGTTCCGACTCGTTTTACAGAGGGTAAGGTTTCTTTGATTAACCTGGCCATTCCATCGAAAGGTGAACGCGTCGTGATCCCGGTGACGTTGGGTAAATGATCGGTTTCCGATTTCCCCGCACCGGCTTTTACCCCGTCTCCCACACCGGTAAAAACAATTCTGGTATCTGCACCTGCCTGTCTTAAAGCTGCCTGAAGGGCCGGCGTTGAAACGACCATCAGCAAATCTGCCTGATCGGCTTTTACTGTAGTCATGATACTCGACAAAGTTGACATGTCACCCTGCGCGTTGTAAATGATCAATTCATAATCCTTTCCTTCAGCCAAACCAGCCTTTTTGATGCCATCGATCAACCCTTCGCGGCTTCGCTCTGCAAACTCAGTTTCACTGTACAGCACCATTCTTAATTTGTAAGGCTTGACCCGTGGATTTCGATTTTCAGCAACAACCGGTGCGGCAATTGCTTCTGTTTCCTGTTTCTGAAGTACCTCGTTGATCGCATCAGTCATTTTCCATGATTGACCAAGTGATTGGAGCACTTCCCCATTTACAGCAAGCCTTTCAGGGATCACATTTTCAATCCGGAATTCGGAAGGCTTCTTTCCTTCTAAAATCGCAGCAGCCATATCGGCCGTGTAGATCCCTACCGTATAGTAATCCGCTCCTACCCCAAACAGAGCTCCAATTTTCACATCGACCGGATCGTTGGTAAAAACGGGAATACCATTTTGTTTAGCTACATTGATGATCATACTTGCGGATGCGGTGGCCACCGTGTCACCGCCAATCCAGACAGCCTGGACACCCCTGCCCATCAGTGACCGGATCGCTTCAGACACTTCCGAAGTATTAGTCGCTATTGCTTCAATCAGCTCAATCCCCAGTTCATTGCAAATTTCATGCGCCTCTTTCAGACAGGCTTCAGAACATTGCTCACCCGGATTCCAAACCACACCGATCTTTTTAACGGCCGGATTCAATTGCCGGACAACCTGAAAAGCTCTTTTTACGGGTTGAAATGTTCCTATCCCGGTTAAATAAGGAGGATGCTGATCGGCTCCGGGGCCGGTAATTCCGACACCGGTTCCTGCAGGATAGGTAACAGCTCCGAAAACATGCATCTTTTGGGTGGTCTGATTTGCCTTTGCAAATGTCTGCAGAGACAAGGTACTCGAAGTGATGACCATTTCATAGGGACCATTGGCGATTTCTCTGGCAATGGTGTTCGCCGTGCCCAGGTCCCCCTGGGGATTAAACAGTTTCATATTCCGTTTATCGGGCGCCATAATACCAAGCTCTGTTAACCGGTCAATGATGCCTGCCACATGCAAATCAAGTATCGGCGTAGATCTGATCTGCATAATGGCAATTGAAGGAAACTCTTTTTTGACATTGTCTTTATTCTGCTGCCGGCGCTGTTCCAGATCAGAGAACAGCAAAAGCGCTGACGCCCCCAGTATTAATGTTGCTGCGAGCCATAGGTCTTTAATCAGGTTCTTCATGTTTCGTTTTTAGTATCAGATATCAGGAAACAAGACTCACAAATGGGGTTTGATTTGTTTCGGCAATACCTGAAAGAATATACCTTATTAAAAGAAATTTTCAGTGATGCAAGATACTACATCCGGACGAAGATAGATAGCATAAGTGAAGAATTATAATCTTTTTTTTAGATATAAAAGTATCGGTTAACAACTGTAAAATTGTAAGTAAAAGTTTTATCTTTACGCGTCTCTGATAGGCAGAAACAACAGAGATCGGCACATCATCAGAAATTAAGTTCATCTTTTATAATCATTTATTCTCACATTGAAACTCTTTATGACTTCACTGAACCTATATGAAACGAACATGTTGCTTTGCTGCGCCCCGGGGTGTCATCGCATTCTTAACCGGCATGAGGTTCCATACATCATTGAAAAACAAATTACCTTAGTATGAAAAAACTTTGGCTCTTTAGTTTACTGCTTGCATTACTCATTCACCCTTCGTGCAACGAAAAAAAATCAAGAATTACAAATTTATCGGATCTCGAAGGAGGAAAGAAAATTGCAGTTCCAACCGGGACGGTGGCTGATAAAATGGCCCTCAACCGATTCCCCGATGCAAAAATTGTTTACTTCAATAGTGTTTATGATTGTGCATTGGCCGTTTTGAACGGCAAAGCAGACGGTGCAGTTTATGACCAGCCTGTTTTATTAAATATCGCTGCAAAAACGCAAGGCGGCGCTGTTTTGAATGAATTGCTCACACCCGATTACTATGGTTTTGCCGTAACCCTCGGCAATACATCGCTGAAAGCGGCAATAGACAGCGTATTGCATGAAATTAAAGCAAACGGCATCTATGATGGGATGTCGGCCAGGTGGTTCCCCGAACAGGGTGCACCTAAAGCAATGCCGGAGATTGAGATCAAAGGGAACAATGGTATTCTCAGGTTTGGAACCGCCGCGGTTACAGAACCGATGGTCTTTGTTGACCAGGAACAGAAAATTGTCGGCTTCGACATCGAATTTGCATCCTATATTGCGAAAAAGCTTGACAAAAAACTGGAAGTGGTCAATCTTGAATTTGGTGCGTTGATACCTGCATTAATCTCAGGAAAGGTGGATATGATCGGAGCAGGTATGTCAATCACCGACGAGCGCGCTAAAAAGGTCCTCTTTTCTGAAAGCTATTACGACAATGGAATTGCTGTTTTTGTAAAAAAAACAGAGGTTGACCTGCCCGCGATTACCAACGAAGAAAAAGCAGACTCTGCTTCTTCAAACCAAAAGCTGGGCGTTTTAATGGGTTCGATCCATGATGCCTACGCGCATAAACACTTTCCGAAAGCTTCCATCTATCCGTTTAATACCCTGCCCGACATGTTGCTTGCCGTTCAGTCAGGCAAAGTGGATGCCGGCTTTATCGACCAGACTTCGCTAAAGGAGATCTTAAGCAGAGATCCCAATTTCAAAGTCGTCGAAGAAACCTTATTTACCAATGACATCGCCGCCGGATTCAGCAAAGAAAATCAGGAGTTACGTTCCCGGTTCAACCAGTTTCTGAAAACGATCAAGGCGGATGGTACATACGATGCCATGGCCAGTCGCTGGATGGAACAAATGGACGCGGAGATGCCGGAGATTCCCCTTACCGCCGGAAGTGGCATTTTAAATGTGGGAATTGTCAGCGACCTGGGACTGCCGTTTGAATTAAAAGTCAACGATCAATGGAAAGGTTTTGATGTTGAACTTTCAAGCCGCTTTGCCGCCAGCCTGGGTAAAAAGGCGGTATTTATTGACATTCCTTTCGGGAGCCTCCTCCCATCGCTCGTTGCCGGGAAAATCGATATCATCACGGCTTCGATGATGATCACCGATGAACGGAAAAAGCAAATCGATTTTTCTGATCCTTATTTTGCGGCAGGAGCTACTTTACTCGGATATACCAGTAATAGCAAACAACCGGCGACCGGTAAACTTGCTGTTCTGGATGATATTGCCGACAAGCGGATTGGGATTTTCACAGGAACGGTTCATGACGCGTTCGTTGCAGGGAAATATCCGAAAGCGCAAATTTTCCGGTTTGAAAGCACAGCCGACATGATGACCTCCCTGAAAAACGACAAAGTCGACGTGGCCATGTTCGACCTGATCACAGCAGGACTGGTACTTAAACGTAACCCTGACCTCGGACTGTTGTCTGATCAGGTTTTTGATATGCCGTTGGGTGTTGGATTTAATAAAAAGAATACCGCACTGCTGAAAGAATTTAATGACTTTCTAAAAGAAATTAAACAAGACGGGACTTATCAAAAAATGACCGAACGCTGGTTTGTCCGGGACGCCGATGAGGCTGTAATGCCCGAATTCAAAAAAATAACGTCCGATAAAAAACTGGTAGTTGGAGTCTCAGTCGAAGATCTTCCTTATGTAGCGATTATCAATGATCAGTACGTGGGCTTTGATATTGAGATGATCCGTACATTTGCCGAACGGCTTAATTATGATCTTGAATTTATCAATATTGAATTTCCGGCGCTTATTGCCGCATTGTCGTCAGGCAAAGTCGATATGATCTCCGATGGCATATGCATCAGTCCGGAACGGGCAGAACAAATCAATTTTTCAGATGAATACGCCATGTTCCGCACGGCTGTAATCGCGCATAAAAATAAACTGGCCAACTATGAGGGACAAGTGGTTGAAGCGCCTCAGGAATCTTTTCTGACCAAATTAGGCAACAGCTTTTACAACAACATCATTCGGGAGAACAGGTATCTGATGATTCTAAGAGGACTTTGGATCACGATTGTCATCTCCATATTTGCCTCTTTAGTCGGCACACTGATCGGAGGACTGATCTGCATGATGCGGATGTCAAAAAGCAAACCCCTAAAGGCCTTCTCTTCCTTTTACATCTCCCTGATCAGGGGCACGCCGGTATTGGTGCTCCTCATGATCATTTATTACGTGGTATTTGCTTCGGTCAATATCAATCCGGTTTTTGTCGCCATTGTCGCATTCGGGATCAATTTCGCAGCCTATGTTTCTGAAATGTTTAGAACTTCGATCGAAAGCATTGATAAAGGGCAAACAGAAGCCGGAATTGCTTCCGGATTCACCAAAATTCAAACGTTCATCCATATTATCATGCCTCAGGCGCTGCGACGGGTATTACCTGTCTACAAAGGGGAATTCATTTCGCTGGTGAAAATGACTTCAGTAGTTGGTTATATCGCTGTTGAAGATTTAACAAAGGCCAGTGATATTATCCG
Source organism: Prolixibacteraceae bacterium (assembly GCA_039679975.1). GTDB lineage: Bacteria > Bacteroidota > Bacteroidia > Bacteroidales > Prolixibacteraceae > JBCFBK01. The sequence goes on along the minus strand of JBDKTZ010000556.1, from coordinate 7,878 downwards.
GAGCCGCACATTCGACGCTTTCTTCCCGTTGATCATGGCTGCGGTCATCTATATCATCATTGCATGGCTTTTAACTTTAGTTCTCGATTATATTGAAATAAGTGTAGATCCAAAAAGAAGACGTTTAAGCTTTAGAAAGGTGGTGGCAAAATGATACAGGTACGTAATTTATCAAAACATTACGGCGATTTGACAGTATTGAGAGATGTAAATGTCGATATCCGGAAAGGCGAAGTGATTTCTGTAATCGGGCCTTCGGGTACAGGGAAAAGCACATTTCTTCGTTGCCTTAACTTGTTGGAATATCCATCGGGAGGCTCCATTATTGTTGATGATATCCCTTTACTCGATAAAAAAACCAATGTGCCGAAAATCAGGCAGCGCATGGGAATGGTTTTCCAATCATTCAATTTGTATGCCCACCTTTCGGTAATTGAGAACCTGATCATCGGACCGGTCAAATTATTGGGTAAAAACAGGAACGAAGCGACTCAAAAGGCAATGGACCTCCTGAAACTGGTAGGGCTTGCAGAGAAGGCATTTAGTTATCCCGATGAGCTTTCCGGCGGACAGAAACAACGTGTGGCTATTGCCCGTTGTATGGCGATGGAGTGCGAGATCCTGCTCTTTGACGAACCGACCTCTGCACTCGATCCGACCATGGTGAGTGAAGTGCTGGCTGTTATCCGCAGGCTTTCGAGAGAAGGCATGACGATGATCATTGTCACCCATGAAATGGAATTCGCAAAAAACATTTCAAACCGGGTTTTCTATATGGACGAAGGCATTATTTACGAGGAAGGCTCGCCCGAGCAAATCTTTGAGAACCCGCAAAAAGAAAAAACCAGAGCTTTTATCAACAGGATCAGGAGCCTCGATATTCACCTGAGTTCAGAGAATTACGATCTTTATGCCATTCAGGGGGAAATGAAAGCCTTCTGCGATAAACATTTTCTTTCACACAGAATTACCGACTTCACGATGCTTGTTGCAGAGGAACTGCTCCTTCTTCAGAAAAATATCACAGATGCATCACTGAAACTGTCGTATTCGGAAAAGACAGGTACCCTTCATTTGTCGTGCGAGAACCTGGGTGAAGAAATTGATCCTTTAAAGGACGAGGACGACATTGGGCTGAAAATCATTATCGGAAGATGCGAGAAAGTGGAATATGCTTACGTTAACGGGAAGAATGTGCTGAATCTGACCATTAAGAATTCATAACATCTGCGTTTTGAAAATCATATCTCATGGGGAACAGCGCCTCGGAATCTATTTGATCAAAAAGGTAATGGATCAGCTAACCTATGAACGAACCGAAAATAAAAACAAACTGATCCTCATTAAAAAAATTGCACCCGAAAGTTAATCACGTTCCAAATGAAAAACCTGATCAGGGATTTGTGGCTGGTTGTTGTGTTGATCGCAGGCGCATCCGCACTTTTATTGCTTTCAGATTTGGACCGGTTAAAAAAGGATGATGCTTCGGCTATCAACCCGTTACAAAACGCTGTTCAGAACAGCGATGATCTGCTGCGGGATAACAAGGTCATTGATTTTGCAATTCTTAAAGAAAAAGATCAAAAGCCGTCGGTTGCCTCTCTGATGCAGGCAGAACGGTTTTTAAATTTATCCGCCCGAAATAGCAGAGCAGCGCGTATAGCGCTCGTCACACTGGTGGATAACCACTTGCTGGAAACCGCAATCTCAGGAGCAGAGGCTGCTTTGAATGAATCAGGCCTGATCAGCGGGAAAGATTATACGATCAAAAAATACAGTGCACAGGGCGAAATGGGGCAGCTACCTCAAATCATGGACGCGGTCCTTTTAGAAAAACCTGACGTGATCGTCACGGTGACCACACCCGCATTAATTGCTGCATCCCGGAAAAACAAGTCTATTCCGCTGGTATTTACCGTGGCCAGCGATCCTTATAAATTAAACATATTCAAAGAAAAGCGGCCTGACTATATCTGCGGCGTACACGATAACCCGCCTGTCGATCAGCTTCTAAAGATGGCCTCGAAATTTGACAGCGATTTGAAGAAAGTCGGCATTATCTACGATGCCGCCCAGATCAATTCACTCATCTCGGTGGAAAAACTCAGAGCTTCAGGGAAAGAACATCATATTCAGATCCTGGAAGCGACAGCATCGACTGTTTCCGATCTTGGGGTTGCAGCGCAGGCTTTGATCCAGCGGGGTGCCGAAGCGTTCATTCTTTCAGCCGATAATCTGGCCTACACCGGATTTCCTGCAATCTTAAAAGCGGCAAAAGGGGCAAATATTCCGATCTATGTCACGGAACCTGAATATATCAGCAAGGGGGCAAGCGGTGGTATCGGCGATGATTATTATCAATGGGGAAAACAATCGGGGAAATTAGTAGTCATGATACTGGCGGGAGTACCGCCTTCATTGTTGCCCATCGAAAAAACAAAAAGTCAGAAGATTATAGAGCCTGGAAAATAGCTTCTCCGGATTATCTTAAATCCCGCCTGTACTCGGAAGGTGTTTTCTTCATGATATCCTTAAAATAATGATTGAAATTGGCCAGGTTGTTATACCCGCATTCAAAGCAGATCTGAGTGATTTGCTTATCGGTTTCGGCAAGCAGCTTTGCTGCAATACCGATCCGCACATTCTTCACATAATCCATAAAGGTTTGATTCGTCTTCTTCTTGAAGTAGCGGCAAAACGAACCCGGCTCCATGCAAACCAAGTCTGATGCTTCCTGTAACTTGACCCCTTCCCTGATATTCTGAAATACATACTCGTAAATCTTATTGATCTGATCAATATCCTTTTCATGGACATGAGGCTGAGAAGACGGAAGAGCCAGATATTCCCTGTCTTCGATCTGCAACAGAAGATTAAAAACTTTCAGTAATTCAATATATAATTCCAGCCCCGATAAATTTACCATCCTTCCAAGCAGGGCAGCTACTTTTTCAGCCTTTTTTCCCCGGTAAAAAATGCCATTTCCTGCGTCTTTCAACAGATCAACGACACTTTCAAGTTCCGGAATATTGAAGAAATCCGAGTTGATGATATTTTCCGAAAAATGAGTAACAATACATGCCGCTCCCTCCTCCGGCTCAGTTTCCTGAACCTCCCAGCAATGATAAAGATTTGGTCCTAAAAGCACAAGATCACCTCTTGTATAACTTGAGATATGATTCCCGACAATCCTCCGTCCTGCTCCTGAAATAATTAAATTGAGTTCAAAATTCTTGTGGGAATGGATTTTACTGGACTTAGGATCCATCTGCAATTTCCGGGTAATAAAAGTTCTTTTATAAGGCACTAAAATTTTCTCATAGATAAACTCCATATCCGTCTTTTTTAACTCTTCACTTCAAATATAGATATTATTTTCCTTATTTAAGTTAAAATACTACGCAAAGAGAACAAAATAACCGAAGCAAGACTTCCGTAAATCAATTTCCTTTGAACATGACAAAAATCATTCAAGAAAATGAAGCTAAAACTAAAAGGAATCATACCTCCTGTAGTGACTCCACTACTTAATTCGAAAAATTTGGATGTAAGGGGATTGGAAAAATTAATTGAACACCTGTTTAATGGAGGGGTACATGGTTTATTTATGCTTGGTACTACAGGCGAAGCAACGAGTCTGAGTTATCCTCTCAGGAAAGAACTTTTAAAAAGGACCAGTGAATTAGTGGATCACCGTATTCCTGTGGTAGTTGGCATTACGGATACGTCAATTGAAAGTTCCCTGGAAATTGCAGACTACGCTGCTCAGGTCGGACTCGACGGTGTAGTCATCGCCCCACCCTATTACATCCCAATTTCACAGGAAGAAATGAGAGAATATCTCGAAGATATCGTTCCGAAATTGCCTTTACCATTTATGATGTACGACATACCAAGCTGCACCAAGCTGCATATGTCGGTCGATACGATCAGGAAAGCAAAAGAACTGGGGGCCATCGGCGTAAAAGACAGTTCGGGAGACCTGTCCTATTCTTATTCACTCATTCAGGAATTCAAAGATTCACCCGACTTTTCCATTATCACAGGGACTGAATTATACCTCCCGGAAACGATTTTACAGGGCGGACACGGTGCAGTAGCAGGTGGTGCTAATTTATTTCCCAAATTATTTGTAGATTTATACGATGCGTCCATGGAAAGGGATCTTGACCGGATTGCGGTGTTACGCGAAAAGGTCATGATGCTCAACGATACGATATATCATGTGGGAAGGCATAACTCAAGAATTGCCAAAGGAATAAAATGCGCTTTGTCGGTGATGAATATTTGTAATGACTATATGGCTATGCCTCTTCGCAGGTACGGAAATGAAGAACGCAGAAAGATTGAGCAATACATCAATGAACTGAAAGTGATTGTTTAACCGTTATACATACAAAATGGAATAGCTGGAATTTGGAAAATGCCGGCCGGAATGAGAATTTTCAATCATGACTATTCCATTTGACCTTTAAAAATAAATTATTCACCAATGAAGCTACCTCTGCTCGACCTGATTGTTTTTATTATTCTGACGTTTGGAAATGTCATTTTTGGCTCCTTTTTTTATTTTAAAAATAAAACCTCCGACCATTTTACTTCCGGTGGAGGAAAACTGCCTGCCTGGGTAGTTGGCATGTCTATCTTTGCAACATTTGTAAGCAGTATCAGTTTTTTGGCTTTACCGGGGAAAGCTTATTCATCCAATTGGAATGCTTTCGTATTCAGCCTTTCCATTCCTGTCGCTTCCATTCTGGCCGTTAAATTTTTCATTCCGCTCTATCGCGGCATTGGAAGCATATCGGCCTATACCTACCTTGAAATGAGATTCGGGGCCTGGGCAAGAATGTATGCTTCACTTTGTTATATCCTCACGCAACTGATGCGTACGGGAGCGATCCTTTTGTTGCTGGCCTTACCGCTTCATGCTCTGTTCGGGTGGGATATTAAAACGGTTATTATCATAACGGGCATTGCCGTCACGATTTATTCCATGCTGGGTGGCATACAGGCCGTGATATGGACCGATGCCATTCAGGGCATCATCCTTATTGCCGGAGCAGTCGTATGTGCATTGATCCTGACTTTTTCGATGCCCGAAGGGCCCGCCCAGGTGTTTGAGATTGCCATGGCCAATGACAAATTCAGTCTGGGAAGCTTTAGCGCCAGCCTCACCGACTCTACATTCTGGGTCGTGTTAATTTACGGGTTATTCATTAATCTCCAGAATTACGGCATCGACCAAAACTATGTACAACGATATATGACAACCAGCTCGGACAGGGAAGCGAAATCGTCTGCCTTATTTGGTTCTTTATTGTATGTGCCCGTTTCATTGGTTTTCTTTTATATCGGCACAGCGCTATTTGCTTATTACACCGCCCGGCCCGATTTATTACCTGATAGCCTTCAAACTGCCGGCGCAGGAGACAAAGTTTTCCCTCATTTTATAGTCAACGGGTTGCCAACAGGCGTAACAGGCTTACTTATCGCGGCTATTTTTGCAGCAGGTATGAGCACTATAGCCACAAGCATCAACAGCACGGCAACCATTACTTTATCCGATTATTATAAAAGGTACTTCAATAAAAATGCAAGTGACAAAGCCTCGATGAGAGTCCTCTACCTGTCTTCATTGGTTTTTGGATTGTTAGGGATCCTGATTGCCCTGGCGCTTGTGGGTGTTGAAAGCGTTCTGGATGCCTGGTGGGCGCTGGCTTCTATCTTCAGCGGAGGTATGCTTGGATTGTTCCTGCTGGGTTACCTGTCAAAAAAGGTGCGGAATATCGATGCGGCTGTCGGAGTCATCGTCGGGGCACTGATCATTATCTGGATGAGCCTTTCTCCGGTCATTTTCACCAGGGATGAACTTCTGGTTTTCCGTAGCCCGTTCCACAGTAATCTGACAATTGTTTTTGGCACCCTGGCAATTGCCCTGGTTGGATTTTTGCTTGCAAAATTGTTGCAAACGGGAGACCGGAGAAGGGGAATCGGAGAAAGGAAGAGGGTGCAGGGGCATGGCGAAGACCGGAGACCGGAAACGGGAGACCGGAAACGGAAAACGGTAAGAAGGTGACAGGGTAAAAAGGTCATCAAGAAGAAAAACCCTGCAACCCTGCAACCTTGCAGCCCTTTTCTGTTTTGTGTCTTGTATCTTAATAATTATTACTTATATGAAGAAAATATTCCCGCTTATCATTGCCGCCCTTTTGGCAGGCTCAGCAGATGCACAGAAACCGTTTACCGGATCGAAGGCGGTTGTGAACACGACCTTCATTTATCAGAAAAATGATGTATCATTCCCTGAATGTCACGCATCCACTGTGGTTGAAACAGGGGAAGGACTTGTGGCAGCATGGTTTGGAGGAACCGAAGAAAAGCACCGGGATGTCTGTATTTATACGGCCCGCAGAATCAACGGGAAGTGGCAGAAACCCGTTTTGGCAGCAGACGGAAAAGAGGACGGAACTAAATATCCCTGCTGGAATCCCGTGCTTTTTCGTCGCGATAACGGCGATCTCATCCTGTACTACAAGGTCGGGCCTGACCCACGAAGCTGGTGGGGAATGTATAAAATCTCAACCGATCAGGGAAAAACATGGTCGGCGGCAGAAAAAATTCCAGGGGACTTGCTCGGACCGATCAAAAACAAACCGGTGCGGCTCACCAACGGAACGATCCTTTACCCGACAAGCGTCGAAACCAGGCAAACGTGGCAAAGTTATATGGAGGTATCGGACCAGGATCTGAAGAACTGGACGAAAATTGATATTGACAACGGCGATTATCAGACGATCCAGCCAACTGTCCTTTTTTATCCCGGAGGTTCCCTGCAAATCCTCTGCCGAAGTAAAAATCAGGTTATTGCCAAATCCTGGTCGAGGGACAACGGGAAAAGCTGGTCAGAAATGAAAGCAAGCACCCTCCCGAACAACAACTCGGGGATTGATGCTGTAACACTTCTCGACGGACGGCAGTTGCTCGTTTTAAATCCTGTCACGAAAGGGAGGAATGTGCTGGGAGTGGCGTTGTCAAAAGACGGGCAAGCATGGGAAGCAGCCGTACTCCTGGAAAACGATACCGATCCTGAAGCCGAATATTCCTATCCAGCTGTAATACAGAGCAATGACAAGCTTATACACATCACTTACACCTGGAACCGTAAACTAATCAGGCACGTTGTTATTGATCCTGAAAAACTGCAGACCAAATCGATTCAAAACGGAAAATGGCCTGAAGAATAAATACTTTACACCTGCTTTTATGCTTATCGCTCCCAGGGATATCAATGATTTTATCAAATCGACCGAGGGCAAGACCAAATCTTACGAGTGGCTTTAGGCTCGGCACTTTATGAATGCATTTAGAGAAGCCATGGTTGACGATCACCGCGGGCGGCACCCTTATTTTCAGGATGGGACCTGAACCCAACAGAAAATGGGGAGCAACCGCTCGGATACCCCCTCCATCCATGAGTAATAGATAGAGTCATAATATATCACCGCAACCTTTCCCTCAGACAGATCATGAAAAAGTCCTTATGGTTATAGAGGACACCTGCCATTTACTTCAAATTTTAAATGCGGTAAAAGTTTGGATGTTATTTAGAACATTTAAAAATTAGAAGCAGTCTATTAAATTAATACTGGGTATGGATTGAGATATTTCACTTTTGTAATACCTTTATAACCAGAAAATAATGTCGTTCACTTAAGAGAAAAAGCTCAAAAATACAGATAAGATATGTTCTCTGAAAAGCAGACGGAAAAAGCGTTATAAACGATTGATCCAATTATTTTAGTCGATCCGATAGATTATAACACCCATTAGGAATAACGGAAAACTCCATCAAAAGAGGCTTTATTAGACGAAGTATGA
>JBDKTZ010000421.1:0-15276 GCA_039679975.1 Prolixibacteraceae bacterium | reverse complement strand
CTGCTGAATTTCGCTTATCTCAACTTATGGGTAAATCATCAACCTGTTGAATTGCACTTTGCCGTCAGAACACAGGCAGATGAAGATACTTTATATCCGGTTTTCGTTGAAGACAGCAATGTCAGGATAAAAAAGGCTTTTTATGGCAAAAATAATAAACAGACCCCTTTGAAGACGGTTGGCAGTCAGGGTATTCTGCTGCCTTCATCCAAAGATCTCAGGATCACTGCAGTCCTGGAGAATATCAACTGATTTCGGATCAACTTAACCATTATTTATGAAGAAAACATCTGACAAGTATTTGCAGCTCGTTCTGGCAGGCATTTTATGCTGTTTGTTGTTTGGGACATGCTGCCGGCTAAAAATTAAAAATGAAAAAGAAGGCCAGATCCTTGTTCAAGTAAATAAGAAACGGGCACTCCCCGAAGAAAGTGTTTTATTCACAGTATCAACTCCTTCAGGATATTCTATTGATGAACTCCGGGTCTTCCTCTTGCAACCCTTGAAAGGAGTTAAGAAACTAAAGCTGGAAAAGAAAGGGAAAAATGAGTTTGCAGGGGTCATTCTCCCTGAAGACAACCTAACGGAAGGATTTTATGAAATCACCGTGACTGGCGGGAAGAAGGAGAAATTAGTGGGTAAAGGCTCATACCTGATCGGAAAGGTCATCGGTGATTTTGCAATAACGGGCAATTTCACTGACACAATTTTACGGAAAGATATGCTTCAATACCTGGACGAATTCAAATCGGTTGGAGGTAATATGGTCGTACTTCATGCCAATATAGGAGCAGAAATCAAGAACGATGGTACTTCGGAAGAACGTGCTTTTTGGGCATCAGAAGTTTGTAAACGTACTGCTAAAGGAGACCGGATAGAAATGATGCTTTCCTTGAGCGATAGCCTTGGTTTGGCTTCTTTTGTTTCCGTGACATGGGATCTTACCGATAAAAGCCTTTCCAATACCCAATATCTGGAAAGCATGGGCAGGATCATCGGAGAGCAATGGACCTTGTACGGCAGCCATCCTTCACTGATCGGGTTTTACAGCAGCCAGGAAGGAAGCGGGACTTATTTTGCGGGTTACATGCGTGAATTTTGCCGGCAGGTCAAGATCCGGAACAGAGGGTTGCTGACCATGTGCGCTCCGAATATCGATGATCCTTTGCTTGCCGGATACCTGGCGGCTATTGACGACCTGGATGTGGTGAATTTTCAGGCTCCCATTATGACCTCGTACCGGCCCGACAACCGGAAACTATATCCAAACCGGAGAGTCAGGGACGTAACCTCACTTTCTGCGGGAGCTACCAGGATCACAGGGAAAATTACGCTTTCTCATATTGAGTTGATGGGGTATCTGGAGAATCGGGTTGGTGATGCCTACCTCACCAATCAGGAGAATATATTTGATCAGTTCCCTTCGGTAGCATCGGCTTATGGGCCTGATGGTATCACTTTGTTCAGCTATTTTTCCTGTATTTATTCCAACTCAAAAAAACTGCCGCAGGAAACATCTGCCGCAAGGAACGCGGTCAGCGAAGGGGTGGAGGCCTATCATTTGATTTCCCAAATGGTGACGACGGACCGCAGCCATTTTGCGATCTATGTCCCTTACAGTGACTGGTGTGTCGAGCGATGGAACAATTCGATCCTTCCCGCTGCTGACGCATTTACCAGGCTTGGTGTGAATGCGGACGTGATCCCTTTTATTCCTCCCAGGGGAGAAGACATCCTTCCTTATTATCCGATGCACATGAACCGTGACCAGTTGAAGTATCTGCTGGATCATCAGTACGTATTGATCTTGCCTGACATTTCCGGCATGCAGGAAACTGACAGTGAAATGCTGGAAGCTTTTGTGAAACAGGGAGGGACCGTGATCGCTTTTGGTCCGCGGATCCCTTACGGCGATCGCTTTGACCGTGAAAAGTTATGGGGAGCAAGAGAAGTAACGCCTATTCAGACGGAAAAAAAAATTGACCGGATTCATATTGTAAAATCTTCAGGAAAAAGAACGGTGCCGGGTATGATTTATTCTCTTAAACCCCAGGCATCCACTTCGTGGAAACCTTCCGATGAAGACCGGATCGCCAATTTTGACGACGGAACAGCTTTTCTGTTTTCCAGTCAATATGGAAACGGGAATACGTATGTGGTTACCTTGAGTGCCGCTGATGCTGTCAGGACATGTCCTGATCTGTTACGGGATATCCTGGATGAATCTTTGAAGAAATATCAGATATACAGGCCTTTTGATGTGAGTGGAATAACCGGCGCAATGGATGTATCAATGACCGGGGACGGGGATGACTGCTCGGTATCCCTGTCCAACTACGGGAACGGCCCCGCGGAGCTTATCATCTACCCTTTGCTTTTGGATGAACGTTTCGATCAAGTGGGAGCAAAGGCCAAACGGAGTTTGAGGCTTTGCCAAGCGGGAGAAACGACTAATGTAAATGAAAGTTTACAATATACGTTGACCGATCTTAAGACGGGGCGTATTTTGTCAAAGAAATCAGGAAAGGATTATCGTGAAATCCCGGTCAGGATTGAAGGAAATGATTTCCTCGTGTACAGATTGAGTAAAACAGGATCTTCCCAAAAGAGACACAAGAATCAAGATACAAGAACCAAAACTGAAGAAGTGAGTAGCGAGTAACGAGTCGTGAGTTGGACCAACAATACCTTTTGGCAGCCAGACGCAAGCTGCTGGTTGCCAATTGTAATTTAATAATCTGACAATTATGGTTTGATTTATGACTTGCGACTCAGGAAAAACGAGCAATGAAAATGAACGTTTTGATTAAGCGAGGGCAAAGGCCAACTGGAGTTTGAGGCTTTGCCAAGCGTGAAAAACGACTAATGAAAATGAACTTATGGAACGAAGGAATTTTCTTGGAACTTCAGGGCTGTTTACCTTTTCCGCTTTAGCAGGCAACCTTGTCGGTAGCTATGATCAAAAAGGAATGCCGGACAGTTTTAAGCCGCAGAAATTGACAATACCGTCCATTGCCGGTTTTTCACCCCGGGAATTGCTGGAGCAATATAAGGGGTTTCTGTTTGATGATTTTCTGCCGTTCATGGACAAGTATGTGGTAGACCATGAATACGGTGGTTTCATGTGTCATGCCAACCGGGATGGTGCCAGAATTAATTCCAATAAGAGAGCCTGGTTTGATGGCCGGGGCATCTGGGTCTATTCAACCTTATATAACGCTTTTGGAAAGGATCCGGCTCATCTGGCGGTCGCACGGAAAACAGCCGATTTTGTTCTTAAAAACCGTCCTTCCGGGGAAATGGCCTTTTGGCCTTGGTCCTATACCCGGTTGGGAGCAGATCTCCATGAAGAACAACCAGACATTTATGGGAATTTATTCATTGCAGAAGGTCTGGCTGAACTGTCAAAAGCCGCAAATCAAGAATACTACAGAGATTGTGCCAAACACATCATTCTCAACTGTATGCAGGTCTATGACAGGGAAGACTATCGCTATCATATCTATTACGGGCCAAAGGCTGATGATATTCAGGCTCCCCGGGTGCTGGGTCACTGGATGGTCTTTCTGAGAACCTCTATGGCTATTTTAAGTGTAAAACCGGATAAGGAGGTCGAAGAGATTGCCGGAAGAAGTATTCAGGCCATGCTAAACGACCATGATATCCCTGATTTTGATCTGATCATCGAGATCCTGACCCACGATATGAAAAGACCAGCAGGACCTTTTTCTCAATTCTCCTATACCGGACATGTGGTTGAAGCCATGTGGATGATCATGTATGAAGCGATTCGAAAAGGCGATCATGAATTGTTTAAACGGGCTGCAAAACAATTCAAAAGACATGTTGAAGTAGCCTGGGACGATGTATATGGCGGCATTTTTCGCTGTCTGGAACATGTAGACGATTATATCTGGAAGACGGATAAAGTGCTGTGGGCACAGGAGGAATTGCTTATCGGTGCGATGTGTCTGATCGAACAAACAGGTGATCCCTGGGCATTTGACTGGTATGAAAAAGCATACAGGTATGTCATGGAGAACTATCCCCTGCAAAAATACGGATATTCCTTGTGGAATATGGGAGGTGACCGGAAAATGACTTTTCAAAAAGAAGGAGATCGCATTGAAAATTATCATTATCCCCGGCATCTGATGCTCGCCATCCAAAGCCTGGAAAGGATTATTAAAAACAGTGAAGCTAAATTTTGAACGTTTCGATTAAGCGAGGACAAAGACCAAACGGAGTTTGAGGCTTTGGCGAGCAGGAGAAACGACTAATGAAATGAACGTTTCGATTAAGCGAGGACAAAGACCAAACGGAGTTTGAGGCTTTGGCGGGCAGGAGAAACGATTAATGAAAATGAACTGAAAGTTACAGCAATGGAGTGATGTGCGCTCAGTTATTTTAGACACGCCGGCATTTCATATGTTTTTCCATTTCAAATTAGCTGTGTTTAATTTGCGTACTAAACTTCATTACTTTTTTCAAGAACACCAACGTATGGAACTCGCCGATAAACATAATCTTGGGCGTAAACTGCGGTGTTCATGGCTCGTTTCATATCAAACCTTAAACGATATGCAGAAACATACTTTTCTATTTGTTTGTTTGGTTATGATAGTATCGGCTACTTTTTGCAGGATGCCCAGAGGAAAAATAACCCTGGTCTCACCTTCTGACCAGGTAAAAGACCGGAATGTGATCACAGCCAGACTGGAATGGAATTCAATTTGCGATTCTTTCGATGTTTATCTCGATACTATTGGTTATCCTGATCAAATGAGAAGGGTGGCAACAGTTACTCATCGGGTATATAATTCCCGACGGTTGGAATTTTTAACGAACTATTATTGGATGATCAAAGGTTACCGGGGCGGTCGGATAGTAGCGAAGTCGGCAGTATGGTCATTTTTTTCGGCCCGGCGGTCCGGAAAAAAGGGATTGTCAAAAGAATATGGAATGGTCAAAAGAGGGATTGGGTATTTTCAAAACGTAGAAGGAAACGGGGTAAAAGCGATGGATTTGGATACCTATGAATTATTATGGGAATATCAGTTTGAGGATATTTATGACGTTTCGCCTCTGGTAGAACAGAAGGAAGATGGAACATGGCTTATTCTGGAACATGAAAGGGCCAATGGCAGGGTTAAGGCATTATATCTGTCCGACGGTGAAACTGCATGGATAAGCGACAATAACATTCCATATATTGGAGGTACGGGATTTTCATCCTATATCAACCGGGAAGGAATTTTAATTATAATGGCCAAGGGGTCGAATGGTCTGCATGCACTCTCGGTAGAAGATGGAAAGGAAGTGTGGTTTTCTCCGGCTCAGTCGTGGTTTGGAACGATTCCTGCCGTGGATCAGGTCAACAGATGGATCTATTCGCAATCTTTTGAGGAGATCAAAAAGATCGATGCCGAAACCGGAAAAGTGCTGAGGTCATCTTATATCAGGCCTGAAGCTATGACAAACCACTCCAATACCTTGCTTGTTAACGACGGGCATGGATATTATATCGCTACCGTTAACTGGAATGGTCGCGTAGATGAGGGTAATATAATCGTGTATGACAGTTGCCTGAATGTTGTGTGGAAAAGGGATCGGTATATAGAACGGCTCTCGTCAGTATCCTACCACGATGGTGTTCTTTATTCTGCTCAGTGCGGAGGATGGTACGATTATCTGTTGAAAGAGACGATGCAGACCGATTGGAAGCACGTTACTGCTTTTGATATAAATGACGGGTCAGCAGTCTGGGACCTTGATCTTTCTCGTTATGACTATACCAACATCCACGATGTAATCTACTGTAATGGTTATTTATACGCCATTACAGACAATACAGGAACTTTCCATCCATTGAACAGATTATTGTTCCGGATCAATGCTTCAAACGGACGGTTAAATGATATGCTTGATTATGGTTTCCCTTTATCCATTTGCGCTTCACCTGTTATAACTAACGGTAAACTTTTCGAAGCAGGTGTAGTAACTGTTGTGGGTGACGGTAAAAAAGGCGATTGGTATGGACAATATGGTGACGGACAATTAAATCATTTTTCAGCGAATGATAGTTCAGTGACAAGAATTGTTAAAATGCATCAGTCTGCCCGATAGAACATTCCTTACTCAATTGGATTGATTACGATTGTTGTATTGATTGCTTCGGGAAAACAGTTAAATGAAAACGCAATTGTATTGCAACTGCGTTTTCATTGTTTGCCCGGGAATGACAATCACTCCATATTGATATATGCTACCCGATTTATTGGCCGGCAGAAATTTTCACGAGGTCTTCTACAATTTTCTCCTTATGTTTAAAACGGGCAAGGGTATAAACATTCCCGTCTTTGTCGACGGCAATGGAGTTGACATAAGTAGGAACGGAACCGTCTTCATAAAAGACGGGGCCATGGTCGGTATACTTTCCGGAAGGAAGGTAATAGGTGACCAGGTGCAGGTTTTCCAGTCCGCGGGCGGCGCCCATTGCGATCTCGTTAACGCCTTTGACTCTTTTCCCGTCCAGGTAAACTGGACCGCCGGTCAGATAATACAGGGTCTCCTGATCTTTACCCAGATCAAATCCCAGATACCCGTAGCTGAACTGATCGAACATCCCGCTCTTTTTTGAAGGTTCGGACGTGATCCGGTCAACGATTTCAATTTTCTTTTCCCGCGGATCGAACCGGAAGAGATAACCTGAGTTTCCATGCACTCCATACGCGACATTCTCCTTTGGATACCAGACAATAGCACGCCAGTTATAGCCCATATTTCCCGGGCGGGCGGGATCGTAACTGCCGAAATAATCCATTTTCAATGAAACCTCCTTCATATTCTGTAATGAAGCTGTTTGCGGATCATAAAAGAAAATCTCGCCTTCAGAGGTGGAATAATAAACCTTGCCGTCGCGGGGGTCCACGAACATGGAACGGCAAAGGACACGGTAATCTTCCCCGACTTTTCCACCTTCACCATTGGCCGAAACGAGTCCCAGATCGGTTAGTTTACCGGTGTTAAGGTCATAATGAATCAAATAACCTTTAGGCCACGTGATGGCATAAATCTGCTTCCTTTGGGCATCCATAGTCATGGACAGTACACCTTCACCATGTGGAACGACGGTGTGGTCTTCAAATTTTTCGATTTTCAGATCATAACTCAGGATGTGTCCTCCCGGGTACAGCTGATAGCCTTCGGGAGCATGTACCGGCAGACATTCCATACCGTCGATCATTTCGTAGTAACCCACGTGCGTGGCAAACCAGAGCTTACCGTCGCATTCATAAAAACGGACATGGCTTTTGCCCTGGGCGATCGCTTTCAGATCTTTTTCTCCGCAAATATCGTTCAGATCGGCCAAAAACTCGGTCTTATCCAGTCTTGGGTCATAGCGGTACATTTGTCCGGCCACATCATGAGGCTGCGATGAAAGGACATAGTATATACGTCCGTCGCCGGCAGCCGAGATTGCGTTGTAAGTGTCGTGGGCAAGATCGAACCCTGAAAAATATCTTTTCGCAACCAAGGATTTCTTTTCTTTTTGTTTGGGATTTAACGGGATGTCATTCATAACGGTATTCATTTTGTCGTTCAATTCCGGTGTTCGGGGTATTCCTGTCTGAAAAGCCAATTCGGCTGTTTCGCTGATAATTATACTTTGAAGTCCTGGTTTCCAGGCAGAGGGCATTCCATAGGCCCTGAAGGAAGATTTTCCTTCATACCCTCCTTCCTGCAGTACCTTTTCGGAGGGAATATAGGACATTACATCGTTGGAATAGCCTAAAACAAAAATGTCATTTCCAAAGATCCGCTTCAGACGGATTTGATAATCGATCAATAATTCTCCTCCCAGGCTCAGGACCAGTTGGTCTCCCAACCGCCATGCCAGCATGGGATAGGGGTAAGAAGCGATCAGCGATTCACCTTGATCCAGTTTTTCCAACAATCTTTCGGCCCATCTCTTTTCATATCCGGTAAGCGTTGTCTCCAGTTCTTCCAGCTCGGCTCTTGAAGGCGCCGGATTTAATTCCAGATCCATTTCTGAGTAGGCTGTGGCGAGTCGCGGTGCAAGTTCACGCATATTTTCATTCAGTACCCGTTCCACAGCAACGGCTAACTCTTGTCCGAATTGCCGGGCCAGCGCAACGGAACGCCTGGGCATGGGATTTTGATCTCCACCGGCGCCTTGAAAGAACATGGCGGTAGCTCCTTTATATTTTTTTTCCAGTTCCAGTTGCGCAAAACCGGGATAGTCGCCCGACCAGTCATATCCGTCCAGAACTGTTGCATGGCAGGCGTAACCAAAAACAATTGTCTCAATCTTGCCTCTTTTATTTTTAATTTTTAAAACAGGAACAGCGAAATCATTAGGACCTTTCAATTCTGTCAGTTCCGTGAGCTTTGCTTCTTGATTGTTGCGTCTGTTCACCTGAAACCGGGCAATCCCGTTTTGGGCGTAGATCGTAACGGGTTCAACAGCTTTCTTCGCTTTTCCTGCAAGTTCTTCAATTTGGTCAATAAGCCAGTTTGTATAGTTGTCTATCTTTTGCTGCTGAACAGCATCGAGCGGATAAATGCCTGTCAATGATTCGGACAGCACCGGTCCGGAATGAGTATGGGAACTGTTCAGGATGATCTGTGACCGGGACAGGCCCATGGTTGCCTTCAGATCATCCCTGATACGCTCGGATACCTTTTGGGGAATACCTACCAGATCAGCCGTAATTAACAACGCTTGTTTGCCGGTCGCATCTTCCAGGAAAAGGGCCTTAGCCCACAGATCATGCAACTTTCCTTCGGCAGGTTTGGTCCTTAATGCATAACCTCCCATCCAAATGGATTCTTTCGGAGTAATGATAACCTTTGCTGTTCCGGCTTTCCATCCTTCTTTCTGCGGAACGGCCCATAAAGATGCTTTAACAATAAAAAGTAAAATTACATATAACAATATTCGTTTCATTGTTTTCGGTTCAAGTTACTATTGCTTTGGTGTTAAAACAGATGATAGTCCTGAGGACATTTTTCATAAAAATAAAATTAAATCGATTTAAGCTGTTCCCGATTTACATATATTTTCATCAGGGCATTGATGATATCATCCATGTCTTCCCTGGTACCAAGCAGCGGCCCGGACGCCCATAACATGACCATCTCTTCGTCACAGATAAGGTCGCACACGGGACAGGCCATCTCTTCTTTAAACTGCTCTAACCTGTTCTTCCCGTACATTTGTTGATATTCTTTCCTGCCTGTGATATTGTCAATCCATGGTTCTTTATGCAGGCCGTTCTTTATATAAGGACTTAAACTGATACCTTCGGCTTCGAGCGCTTTCAGGTATTTTTCCCGGGGCACCCCGTTATATACTTCTTTGTTATAGTTCATGGTGTATAAATAGAAAGACCCTTCTTCTGTACCATCATAAAGTTTCTGCGGGGTAATCCCTGGTATATCTTTAATTTTAGAGGTCAGATAGTTTGCATTTTTATTGCGCAGTGCATGACGGTCAAGTGCAGTTGGAAGTTGTCCCATCAATATGGCCCCTTCAAATTCGTTCATCCGGTATTTTGGACCAATCGTTTCAGTGCGCCCATATTTTGATGTCCCATGGTTTTGTACTGTATAGCATTGCTCCATTAACTCCTGATTATTGCTTATGATACTGCCTCCCTCGCCACATGACAATACTTTGGATGATTGATGGCTAAAGCAACCGATATCACCTAAAGAACCCAGCATCTTACCCCGGAACTTCGCGAAATGCGCCTGGCAGGCGTCTTCGATGAGAAACAGGCTATACTTACGGGCTATTTGAAGGAACCGGTCCATATCGGCCGGCTGACCCATCATATGCACCGGCATAATGGCTTTGGTGTTTTTATTGATCCTGCGTTCCACGTCGTCAGGATCCAGCTGAAAAGAATAGCGGTCAATATCTGCAAGTACGGGAAGGGCCCTGGCCGACAAAATGGATGCAATAGTACCCGGATCAGTATACGGGGAGGTAATCACTTCATCGCCGGGTCCCAATCCGAGTGCTTCGGCTGACGTGTGGAGGGCTTGAGTGCCGGAACCCACTGCCACACACCGGGTAACTCCAAGTATCTTCGCATATTCCTTCTCAAAAGTGGAAACTGTTCCGTTTGCAGACTGGATACGGCACCAAATCCCGCTGTTGGTTGTCTTTTCAATCGAATCTAAAATATTCTTATCGACGTAAGGCCAGTTGGGCCAGCTTTTGTTTGTACGCACAGGGTCTCCGCCAAGTATAGCCAGTTTGTTACTTGTTCTTCCTGCTTTAAATGAAGTAATGCCTCCTATTGTTACTGCTCCAAGGGTACCGGCTGATACCGTACCTACGAATTTCCTTCTTGTAAAAATGTTTGAGTTCATTTTTTTCTTTTTAAATGTTCCTGTAGTTTTTTTGTAAAAACTGAAAATGAGTGTTGCCTGCCATTCACTATTCGATTGTCTGTCGTTAAATACACCATTGGACATTAAAACCTGGAAAGCATATAATCATTTTCATGATTTGTTACTCCTTTGCAAATAAGTAATTTGTTTGTTCTCTTTACAATTCAGATAATGGCTGGCAGTTAGTTTTTTTGTCCATTAACAGATTGAGACTCGGTATTTAAAAGTTCGTGCATTGCCTTCATCAAAATACCCTCGGCCTCAGGTGTCACCGTAGAAACTCTTACTTCATAGCCTTTCTGCAGAAAGGCAGACGCGGTCGGAATATAACCAGGAGTATAGTCACCATAAGCGGCCATTGTAACAAAAAGCTCCGGTTTCATTTTCTTTGCTGCCAGCTGGTATTCGACAAACAGTTCTCCTGGCATAAACAGGATACGCGCCTCATTAAGTGAAAGGCACTGGATATCTATTTTTGCCTTTTCCATTTTGTACCGCTCAACATAGGCATTGCTTTTCGTGGTATCGGCAGGTAAGACAACAGGCTTCACCCCCCAATTGACAAAGTTCGCTGAAATTGGCTGCAATTTAGTAGCTTTCCATGCTCGTTTCATACCATCGGCCAGACGTTCAGCCAGTATCCACCGGTTTTCTTTTGCTCCGTCATTATATTTACCCGCACCGATATTGCCGCCTGCACCAGCAAAATGGATGTGCAAGGCCTCGGGTACAGCTAGCTGACGAAGAAACCTGGCAATGCCGGGGAAATCAGGATTAGGTATCCCCGTACGGTAATAGCTCTGGGGATGTGTGGCATAAAAACTCAAAACGGCTATCGGCTCTCTTTCATCCCAGAAACTTATCACCGATACCATGGGATCAATTATTCCTTCAGGCTCGACTCTCAAAGAGGAGTCACGACAGGTTGTGAAACGGGTTGCCCGTACTGTATCGGATTTCATGTCTGGAATACGTCTGTTGGAAGCCACTTTATATACTTCCGCTTCACCAAACCCAATATGTGTAACCGGCCTGGCGCTTTTTAACGAGCTCGCCAAAGCCATCCCGAGACGGTGAATTACGGCAAAGGTAAAATCATCCGGTATATGTCCGTGGGGTGCGTCGTGTTGATGCAGGGTATGGACAGCTACCCGTTCGGGAACTGTGCCCGCTGCCGACGCAAGAGCACGTTTAAATTCGTCATAGCATCTATCGTCTATACCAAGCCAATCTATCGCCACCAGTACAATGGGTTGACCTGCCCCTAACAACACAATACCTTTGGCGCGCAAACCCATATCCCATGTCTGGATCATTTCATCGTATGCTAAATTATACCCGACAGAAGGAGTAACATCAATGTCGAATGTGGCTAGTTTTAATTTCGAAGTTTGAATCACCGCAGAGCTGGCAGCAGTGGCATCAAGTCTGCCAAACACCATGGGAAAAATAAAAATAAAAATAAAACTGAATGGTGATCTTGATTTTATGTGCTTATCGTAGTGACTGTCCATAACAAATAAAATTGAAAAAATTACTTTCACGCTTTAATGCGACAAATTAATGTAAGAAATGTCCCTGAAAGAATAAAACAAAAGACAAGTAAAACTACTTGAGGCATTGTCTATTTTGATGTCTGAAGTCTCATAAGTTCATAAGGTTATAGTTTAAACTCTTCTGTAAATTTAATTAAAAAAATACAATACGCAATCGTTTGTGTAATTTTTTTAATCATGGCTGCAAAAGGAAAATAATTATAATAAAAAAATACGCCGGCCGGATCAGTTTTAAAAAATGCCGGGATATCATTTCCGCAGAGAAATAGCCATATGCTGATTGTATGAGTATGGGCGATTTTACGGCATCCTGGTATCCGGTCAATAGCAGGAAACGATAGCCTGACGCCCCGCAAGATACTCTTGTCAGGCTGACCAACGCCAATAAGCGGAATTCTGAAGGGCACGATTATGTTGAAATGCCGGCATCACTCCTCGCCCCGGGAATGACATCGGGGGTGGCATGCCTGGTCATCAACCGTTCGAGAACCAGACGGGTCAGGTCCGGAAAGCGGATTTTCAGGGGATCTGAGTTTGTGATCCATTCGTGCAGTACCATGGCGGAATTACTGAAGTGGTCCAACACCTGTATTCCCATGTTTTTCAGGAATGCAGCGTTACAATGCTGTTCATATTGACCTTTCATCGGGATCACACAAAGCTTTTTCCCGAGGAAGATTGCTTCGGCTGGTCCTTCAAAGCCTGCATTACAGAGCAGGCCGGAACAGTTTAACAGGCTTTCTGTATAAGACTGAAATGAAACCGGACTGAAGTGAATGTTCGATTCCAGGTATTCCTTTTGTGCATGTTTGGAGAATACTTCCCAATGGATGTCCGGAATCTTTTTCAGGACTATGCTGATCTGTCGGTCGCTGTAGGAGGGAAGATAAACTGTATAGTGGCCGTGATCGGACGGATGGACGTTCCGCACTGCAGGCCGGATCACAGGAGGGAAGATCGCATCACCATGCGGTTCAAAATTGAAGCCGTACCGGAAGGTTGAGGGAGCATAATTTTTCAGGATAAATTTTCCGAAAGGATCATTGGATTCAGGGCGGGGAGCAGAAGGATGTAGAACTGCATTTTGATGGCTTAGTCCAATGCAGATTTTTCCCTTGACCAGACATGCCCATGCTGATACCGGCTCAAAGTCACTGATCACCAAATCGTATCGCTGAACAGGAAGGCTCATGACATCGCTGACAAATTTTCGGGGAGAAAGGCTTTTTACTGTTTTTTTCAGATCGACTCCTCCGCTTTGTCCGATGATAAAACTGATCCCGGTGAACCGGTAATCGATGCGGAACGGAACCTGAAGATCAGCCTGGGTCCCGCTCACCAGAACATCCGTATATGCCATTGTTTTGAGAAGTGGAACGATCTCGGTGGCACGGGCGAGATGACCATTGCCGGTTCCCTGGATGGCATAGAGAATTTTCATGTTGGAAGAATCACGTTCAATTCAGCCAGAATTGAATGGTATAACTGATCTTTGTCCGGTATATCCGGTTCGTCGATTTCTTCATCCTCCGGATCGGAACTGAAATATTTCAGTTCCCAATTGCCGTCCGTATATTCCACCATGGAGAAATTTTCGATCCAGTCGCCGCAGTTAAGGTATCTGACGGTTCCCTTTTCGGTCGTGATGATTTTATCGGCAGGAAGATGCGTGTGTCCGCAAATCACCAGATCGGCCTTTTTATTAACAGCGGCATTGGCAACTGCAAGCTCGAAGTTAGTCAGTACTTTCTTTTCTCTCAGAATGCGTTCCTTCATTGATTTGTATAGGATCATTTCCTTGCCTCCAAAAAGCTTCATTATGATGTTTAATATATTATTAAATCCGGTGAACCAGGCATGAGCAGCGGCACCGAACCGCGCGAGCCAGGTAAAATGATGAATAATATGATCGAATACGTCACCATGGAAAATCCATATCTTCTGGTTTCCTGTTGTCATTTCAAATTGATTGACAATACTGAAATTGCCCAGGCGGATATGGTTGAATTTCCGTAAAACATCGTCATGATTGCCGGTGACGTAGACAACCTGTACGCCGTTTTCGATCATTTTCACCAGCCGGCGAATCACCTTTAAATGCGGTTTGGGGAAATAGTTCCTGCTAAAGCGCCAGGAATCGATAATGTCACCGTTCAGGATCAGCGTCTTGGGCTGGATCGATTTCAGATAGCTCAAAAGCAGTTTGGCTTTGCTGGCCATAGTGGCCAGGTGGATGTCCGATATGACGGAGATATCCGGTTTTCGAATGGTTTTTTGCATAAGGTTATTTGGTAAACCTTGTGCAAGTAGCTATTATTCTGTTACATAATGGTTAATGATCGATGAATATTCAGTAAAATTGCAGAGTCAGTCAGAACCGGATATATTCCGTAATAAAGTTTATAATCCCTGAAAATCAGGGCGATATTGGCCAGTCCGCATTTATAAACGGTTTCAAATACAGAACAATTTTCGGCAAAACGGCTAATAAGCCATGGAAATGAAATTGACAGAGGAAGAGATATGTAAACATTTGTTATTATTGCAGTGGCTTTCCTGACATTATTATGAAATCGAGTGACCGAGAGTTATTTATTGCGGTGAAGAATGACAGTTACGGAGCATTCAACCAATTGTTTGAACGGTTTTACAGACGTTTGTGCCTGTTTGTGTTTCAATATACAGAAGATGGCGATGCTTCACAGGATGTCGTTCAGGAGTTGTTTATACGGTTGTGGACTAACCGCCATCGGATCGTTATTCAGGATAGTGTTTCAGGATATTTGTTCCACTCAGCCAGGAATGCCTCCCTGAATTACGTGAGATCCCAAAAAAACAGAGAGCGTGCATTGAAAGAAATGCAACTGAACGAAGCAGAGTTGGAGAATGAAAGCCATGAATACGAGAATTTTCTTAATCAGCTTCAGCAGTGTATAGACAGGCTTCCGGAGCGAAGCAGACAGGTGTTTATGATGAACCGGTTTCAGGAATTGAAGTTAGCCGATATTTCGGAAAAACTGCATGTTTCCGTGAAAACCATTAAAAACCAGTTATGGAAATCCTTACAATATCTTCGGTTGTGTCTTCAGACAAAAAATGTGAAATAATTTTTCGGGCGAGATAGGACTTTTTGATTACCCGTGTGTCGTACGGCAAAAAGGACGACCATGAATAATTCTGAGGATCTTAAAGAGACGCTGATTGACCATTTCCTTGAGACGGAAGGTCATTCTGATCCCTATAATTCTGTTGCTCAGGAATGGATCCAGGCTTCAGAAGAAAATCAAAAGACTTA
>JBDKTZ010000455.1:0-1959 GCA_039679975.1 Prolixibacteraceae bacterium | reverse complement strand
AAATAAATATTGGGATGATTTAATTTCTGACCTGTATAATCCGGACGAGAGGTCGGTAATAAAAACTTCTGAAGAAAAACACAGGGAGTTTGGTCCCGCTTATCAATGGGCTGTTGAATTAAAAAGTAAGCTGAAGAAAGTATTCGTTTGGGATCATTTTGACAAAGAAGAAGCCAGGTTAAGGCTCGGTTACCGGCTTAGGCAAAAGGATTATCGTTTTATCCGGTTTTCACGTCAGGTTTGGTTCCGTGCCGCCGTGATCCTGATTGCGGTTCTTTCGGGAGTATTGTTCCACTTTTTGATTTCCGGTTCATTCAAAGAAGCCCGCTATACGGAGATCGTTGTTCCATTAGGACAAATGACCCAGATCAATCTGTCTGACGGATCAAAAATTTGGCTGAATTCAGGATCAGTTTTTAGATATCCCACCGAATTCGATCAGTCTTTACGTGAAATCTACCTTGATGGAGAGGCTTTTATGGAGATAGCCAGGGATAAGCATCACCCGTTCATCGCTCATACAAAAAGCTTTTCTGCGGAAGTTTTGGGAACTTCATTCAATATTTCGGCCTATTCGACCGGTGTCCATGCCAATCTGACATTGGTTGAAGGTTCCGTTTTATTGCGTTCTGAAGATCAGAAATGGAACAAGACCCTGATCCCTGGACAAATAGCTGAAATGGCAGATGGCAAAATACATGTAGTTTCAGATGCAAACACCGATTTCTATACGTCATGGAAAGAAGGTAAAATCGTATTCCGGAATGAGACATTGGAAGAAATAGCGAAAAGAATGGAACGCTGGTACAACGTCGAGATCCGGTTTAAAGATGCGGGGCTTAAAAGCCTTCAGTTTTCGGGTACCTTTTTAAAGTATAAACCGGTTGAACAGGTTTTTAAATCTTTAAGCATTATGAATGATCGTATAGACTTTGTTTACGAAACCCGGAATGATGAGAAAAACCTGATAAATATATATAGAAAGAATAACTAAAAAAGGAATTTTATGTAATTGAAATCACGTGAAAAAACGATGGGAATACTCCAATATCCCCATCGTCGAAAAAAATCAAAAAGCCGTGGGACGGCTATTAATTAATTTAAATCACAACAAAACTATGAAAAAAAAACGAACAATTCATAGCTCTAACAGGCTGTGTATGAAATTATTTTTAATTATGCGATTGTCTATTATTCTCTTTTTTGCATTCGTTTTTGCCGTACAGGCCGAATCATTTTCGCAGTCATCAAATTTGACGCTGGATTTATCTAAAACCCGACTGATCGATGTTCTTGATGAAATAGAAGAACAAACAGATTATTATTTCTATTTCAATGTAAACCTTGACAATTATCGGGTCGATCGGGTAAAGGCAGAGAACAAGGACATCCGGGACGTACTGGATTTGATGTTACCTGATCTGGGATTGGATTATGAGATCGTTGACCGTTATATCGTGATCAAGCAGGCAGGTGAAAAAAGTCCTGAGCATTCCGTCAATTTCTCCATGCAACAAAGGATTAACGTGTCCGGGAAAGTTACGGGTTTGTCCGGTGATCCTATACCTGGAGTAACGATTACAATAAAGGGGATGAATAGGGGTACCATTACAAACACTGATGGTAGCTATTCATTGACTAACGTTTCTGGTAATGCCATTTTGGTATTTTCATTTGTGGGAATGAAAAGCCAGGAGGCTTTGGTCTCTGGCAGGACGACCCTCAATGTGATTCTTGAAGACGAGACTATAGGAGTTAAGGAAGTTGTCGTTACGGCTTTAGGAATTGAGCGGAACAAAAGAACCTTGAGCTATGCGACCCAGCAGGTTGATATGACCGAACTGACAACTGTGAGGGATGCCAGCCTGGGAGCTTCGCTTTCCGGCAAGCTGGCCGGCGTCAATATTTTAACTTCGTCCGGAACTACGGGTGTTGGCGGAGCGTCCAGAATTGTTATCC
>JBDKTZ010000560.1:0-1775 GCA_039679975.1 Prolixibacteraceae bacterium | reverse complement strand
TATTTTCCCTCCACAACAGCGCCTTTCGTATCCATAAATTCAGCATTCCAAACAGATTCCTGGTAACGCTTTCGAAAATCTTCCACTTGTTGTCCATATAAAACAACATGAGGATAATCGCTCAAACGGGTGCTGAAAAATTGCAAGTCATAATTTACATTGAATCGATTTTTTATAGCCTGATTAATGTCATTGCGCGCATTCTTCACGTCTACCGGAAGAGTAATCGCAGTCGATGAGTTCATATATCTGTGTTTCGCAAAGTCAGATACGGAGCCCGATATCTGATACCCATCATAATAAGCAGATTGTTGATCCAAAAATCCAAATCCCATTGCGGCTTTCTCTCCGTGCGACTTAAGAATTTCAGCCATTTCCCGGTCGAGAACCATCGTCCCGTTTGCAGTAGGTTCTCCTGGTTTGTGCCCATGTTGATTTGAAAAACAAAGATAAGACTTATTCCTGTGATTGTTGTCTGTATTAATATACCCGTCTGCTGCAAGTAATGACGGGAGTTTTGTCCACAATTCGATCGTCTTTTTTTCAATATATTCAGACAAGGGGCACAACAACGAGCGGTCGTAAGGAAACCCGAACGGATCCTTTACCGCCATTCGCTTGATTTCATTTGCATCAGTTTGCGATTTGGCATTGGCTGAATACCAATTTGTTTCCAATACAATCTTCACTCCAAGTTCCTGACATGTTTCTATGGCATCTTTTAAACCCGGAGCTTCTGCTATTTTGCCGTTTACTTCCCGGTACCACCCTCTTACCTGGAGAACATCGACACCGCACTTCAGGCTTTCCCGGGCATATTGAACAAGCTCATCGCCGTTTTCAACAGATACTTTCTGCCATGTTAACGGATCTTTTATCCAGCCAGGCATATGAGGCGTAGCATTATTTTTTTCTTTGATGTAACAGTCCACCCCGGCATTCCATGAACCTTTATACAGCGATATTTTTACAGGATTGAGCGTGGTCTTCTCCCCCGGCTTGTTATACATGATCTGGTTTGCCTTGAACTGAATTCGAACCGGTTGTCCGTCCATCATGTCGTCAGCCGGATTGGTATTACTAATTTCGAATCCGGGAATGAGCTCGAAAGATGTAATCAGTAAATTATTGGGTAAACATTTTCTACCGTACACGATGAATCCCTGCTCACGATTATTTACCAATACATAAGAACGTTCAGGAAGCGGATAGGTCGATGTGGGATAATCAACACCCCAATAGCCGTGCTCATTGAAGAAATGAGGAAACAACTCGCGTGTGTCTGAACGGGTTGAGTGATACAGGGGTTGACCCTTATCCGGAACAGTTACTTCGCCTAAAAACGGCCAGGACACATATTCGACAGGATATTTGCCGTGATTAGTAATTTCGCCGCCAAATTCAAGGCCCGCTGGAGTCAAGACTACTTCCCCTCTAAAGATAACATTCTCTTCCGCATCCATTAATTCACTGCGCATACCTTCCCAGGTAAACGTAATCTTGTCCGGTAGTTGTTCAATAACCGGGTTCTTTTGATCGATCCCTTTGACCACATTAAAGCGAAGATCTTTATCTGTAAGCGGCATTAGTAATTCAAATGATTGCCCTAATGAAGCTCTGTTTACGATTTCCCAACCTGTTTGCTTGTTTACAAAATGAACGAGCGAACCATTCTTCGCGTCAAATTCTGCCTTAAGCACTTCATTTTCAAGTAATAGTTTTTCCTGGGCACTTAGCGATATCGCAATGATAAAAGCAACCCACGCAAAAAAGAT
>JBDKTZ010000572.1:0-12868 GCA_039679975.1 Prolixibacteraceae bacterium | reverse complement strand
TGATCTCAATCGGGAAAATGTCAAGCCATGACATACTGAATTTTTTGGCCGGCATGGTGAAAAAGCGCAACTTGATCCCTTCATTTCGCAACTCCGTAACAAGCTGATCCGAATAGTCACCCCAGATTTGACGCGCGTCGATGGTCTCCTGTAACTGTTCCAGCATCGAGCGGTTATCACTGAGCCTTTTGGTCAGCGCTCCGGCCAGATTGTCTGCTTCACTGACCGAAAGCGTGCAGGTGTCTTGCTTCGGCTCATCGTGCATGTAGTTTTTAAACTGTTCCAGCAGCTGATTGATCCGGGCCACCTCGCTGGTCAACTCTGCCGCTTCGCCGGCTACCTTTTGATCCTTGCTCCGTTCAATATGCACCACTTCAAGCTCCTGAAGATCGTCCAAAAACTGCCTGTAGAACCCGTGATGAACAGCAAAGGTATATTTGATCATGCGTACAATCATAGCTCCCCGATCTTTTGCATTTTTGTTTTTAACAGTTTCTGCGAAGCCTTCGACAGGTTATCTTCGTCTTCCAGGTACCTTTTAATCTGCCTGATAGCTGATTCAAGTGCAGGAATTTGCACCTTTTCATAAAGATTGACCTTTTGGGTGGCTTTCTTTCGGGCTTGTTCCAACAAATGGAGACGCTCTTCAAGAACTTCATGACTGGACTTGGCTTCCAGCAGTTTACGTAACTCAGGAAGTCCTTTGCTAAACCAGTCAGGATAAAGCGTCAGTGGAAATTCCTGCAGTTCCGCTTCCAGCCCTTCAAACTGAGGAATCAGAATACCTGCTATTTTCGTTTTGCTCACATTGACCTTTTTGACCTTCAAAAGGGAAAAATCAAATTCATTCCATAAGTCTTTCCAAGGTTCCATTTGCCTTAATTGTTCCCGGAGAAAACCGGCAGACTCGTCCATTCGTTTACGGGTCTCAAACACCATTGCACGAAGAGCAGCTTCCTTGTTTTTCAAAGTAGGAAGTGCTTTCTGGCGCATTTTCAGCTTTGTCTGAAATTCCCGCAAAACGGTCTTATTATATTTGATTTCCAGTTTCATAATAGTCGTAAGTCCTTAGTCGTAAGTCGTAAGCACTGACATCCCGCAGGACAACAGCCCGGGCTAAACAAGTTCAGTTTGCTTCCAGTGACGGTCAACAAATTCCTGTTTAATACCAACTTCATCACGGGTCATGTATTGACCGAAAAGTCTCCAGGTTTCATCCAGCATTTCGTCAACTCCCAGGTTAACATCGATAGCCAGAATATTCCGTGAATACTCTTCTGCAAAACGAAGTACCCGCCGATCGTAATCCGACAACTCAAAGCCATTTTCCAGTTTGGTTTTCGAGTTTGCTGCATCAGCATATAGCCGGATAGCGGCATTCATAACCTGCGGGTGGTCGCTGCGCGTGGCCTTCCCGATCACCAGCTGTTTTAAACGCGAAAGGCTGCGGAACGGATCGATGATTACTTTGTTCACTTCGGGCGCACGGCGCAGGAAAAGCTGGCCTTCGGTAATATACCCGGTGTTATCGGGTATAGCATGCGTAATATCTCCTCCTGAAAGGGTGGTTACGGCCAGAATGGTGATATTCCCGCCGTCAGGAAATTGCACCGCTTTCTCATATATTTTCGACAAATCACTGTATAATGAACCCGGCATACTGTCTTTCGAAGGGATCTGATCCATTCTGTTCGAAACAATACTCAGTGCATTGGCGTACTGGGTCATATCGGTCAGCAATACCAGCACCTTCTCATTCTTTTCAGTGGCAAAGTATTCGGCTGCCGCCAGCGCCATATCGGGGATCAGTAACCTTTCCACCGGCGACTTATCAGTCGTATTCACAAATCCGATGATCTTTGACTGGCCATAACCCTTTTCAAAGGCATGCTTAAAGAACAGGTAGTCGTCACGGGTAAGTCCCATCCCTCCAAGGATGATCTTATCCACCTTTGCCCGAAGGGCGATCAGTGCGAGCACCTGATTATAAGGCTGATCCGGATCGGCAAAAAAAGGAATTTTCTGTCCTGATACAAGTGTGTTATTCAGGTCTATACCGGCAATACCTGTGGCGATCAGCTCGCTGGGCTGCATACGGCGTACCGGATTAACCGAAGGCCCTCCGATAGGATATTCTCTTCCTTCGACTGCAGGCAATCCGTCGATGGGATTTCCAAAAGCATCGAAAAACCGCCCGTTCATATAATCACTGAGCGGCAACCATGGCGGTCTTCCCGTGAAAACAACCTCCGCATCGCTGCGCAGCCCCTCAGTCCCCTCGAATACCTGCAGAGTCACCTTGTTTCCCACAATCTTGACCACCTGGGCTGCACGTCCCTGTACCCATGCCATTTCTTCATAACCCACACCCGAAACTTCAAGGGTACAGGTCGCTTTTGTAATGTTTGCCAGCCGACAATATATTTTCTGAAATGCCCTTGCCCTCATGCTACTGAAATTTTAGTGTTAACAAGATCTTTTAATTCCTGTTCATAACGATGGAACAGGGCCGAGTTATATTCGCTGTAGTTCATCTGTTTGAATAAGTTGATGACTTTCTTAAAGTAGTCGCGAACCAAATTAAAATCGTTAAACCCAAAGTCGGTTTCAACGATTTTGACGACCTTCTCAAGCATGTATTTTTGACGCTTCAGCGGTGTGTTACTGTCGATCGCATCAAAAGCATCCTGCTGAAGGATAGCAAAATCAATCAGCTCGGCTTTCCAGAAAATTTCGTGATACTCAACCGGAACCCCATCATCACCCAGAATATTGATCTGTTCACGCACTTCCTGACCTCGGATGAGAAAGTTCTTTACAAAATCGATCTTTTCGATCCAGTCGGTACCGATGTGCCGATAGGCAAAATCGATATATTCTTCATAGTCAATATACTTTGAGTAGCTGTCGATCGGGTCGATTGCCGGATATCGTTTGCTGTCGGCACGGTTTTGCGAAAGGGCGAAAAAGCAACGGGCAACTTTTTTGGTGGCTTCAGTGACAGGTTCCAGCAAGTTTCCTCCCGCGGGAGACACGGTCCCGATGAAGGTAATCGAACCTTTTACCCCATTGTTCAGGATCGTGTAACCCGCCCTCGAATAATAACTGGCAATGATTGCCGACAGGTCCATCGGAAACGCGTCAGGACCCGGAAGTTCCTCCATACGGTTCGACATTTCACGTAAGGCTTGGGCCCAGCGCGAAGTAGAGTCAGCAAGCAGCAAAACACTCAGTCCCATTGACCGGAAGTACTCGGCCATGGTCATCGCCGTATAAACCGAAGCTTCCCGGGCTGCAACAGGCATATTCGAAGTATTGGCCACAATAATGGTCCGTTCCACCAGTTTCCTTCCGGTTCGCGGGTCGTCCAAATGGGGGAATTCGGTAAAGATCTCCACCACTTCGTTGGCGCGTTCGCCGCAAGCAGCGATGATCACCACATCGGCTGCTGCCTGTTTGGCCAAGGCATGCTGAAGCACGGTCTTCCCGCTGCCAAATGGTCCCGGAACAAATCCGGTCCCTCCTTCCAGAATCGGGTTCATGGTGTCGATGACGCGTACGCCTGTCTCAAATAGGGTCCCCGGCCGTATCTTTTCGCGATAGCAGACAACAGGAAGTTTCACCGGCCAGCTTTGTACCATAGTTACCTCCTTCTGTTCTCCCGAATCGTCCGATAAACGTGCAATTGTCTCCAGCAATCCATATTCTCCCTGCGGAGCGACCCATTCCACCTCATAAGCACCCTCAAATTTAAACGGAACCATGATCTTATGTTGAATGTGGTATTCCGGTACTTCTCCAAGCCAGTCGCCGGCATGAACCCGGTCGCCAGGTTTGGCAAGCGGCATAAACTTCCAGGATGAGGCCTTGTCCAACGGATAGGTACGCGCACCGGATTCGAGGAATATACCCTCCATTTTATCCAGGTCATTCTGAAGACCATCCAAATTGCGGGTAAGCAGACCCGGTCCAAGCTGGACCTCCAGCATCACTTCCGAAAAGATGACGTCCATTCCCGTATAAAAGCCCCTTGTGGACTCAAAAACCTGGGCAAATGCTTTGTTCCCTTCAGTTTTGATCACCTCTCCCATGATCTCCTTCTCGCGATACTGAAAAAAACAAATGCCATTTTGAATAAGCGGCCCATCGACAATGACTTCAACAAGGTTGCCCACGATGGCGGTTACCTTTCCTTTGCTGATTATTTTTATATTTTCCATGGTTGGTTCATGATTACGAATTCCGGATTCCTGTTTCTATCTGGTCCTTATGATCGATTACAAATGAATTAGTTTCTTCGCCATTTCCATTAGATTAACCTCCGCTCCGGAATGAACGATCTTTTTCCACCGCTCCAGCAACAGCAGTTTCTGGAAATATCCGAGAACAACGTCAATCGTGAAATATTCAAACCGGTTAATCTCATCAATGGCATTCCAGCGCAATTTATCA
The DNA here is from genome assembly GCA_039679975.1 of Prolixibacteraceae bacterium. Taxonomy (GTDB): domain Bacteria; phylum Bacteroidota; class Bacteroidia; order Bacteroidales; family Prolixibacteraceae; genus JBCFBK01. The sequence continues at coordinate 8,416 of JBDKTZ010000572.1, read as the reverse complement.
ATTTCCAGTTCCCCTTCAAGAAAATTCGCATTTTCAAAGAGTGTTTCCAGTTTTGCTGCCGCCGAAAATTCCGTATGAACGATTTTTTGGGAGGTAGCATATTCCTGTAGCAGTTCATAGTCGTTATTCCCCGGGATTAGCTGTTGTTTCTTATCAGCAGCAGAAGTTTCAGACCTGTGAGCAGCCAAAAAATTGAGCAGGTTCATTTCAAATTCTCCCCATTCCTGCATAAAATGGTTCCCTGATGTCAATAATTCCCTGAAATAAAGCTGTTGCAACCGGTGGGCAATTTTTGCCGGGGGAAGTTCACCCCGATCATTCTCTTTCCAAAGAACCAACTGCTGCAAATAAGCCGGAAGATCCCGGAAAGCTTCATTGGCTGAGTGAAAGGCCTCAACAGGCAATTCAGAGGGTAAACCTTCACCATGACCTTCACCACTTAACCAGGAGATAATTTCCAAATGAAATTTCCTTAACCACAACAGACGAATCCATTCCAGTTCCTCTTCAGGAAGTATTTCTTCCAATATTCCAGGGTAAAGGACAGGAACGGAAATGTCGGATTCAATATCGAACTCCAGATCCGGCAGCCCGGCAATAAAGCTGTAATAAGCGCTCATGCCGGTTCCTGACTAAAAAGGAACTCCCTGATCTTTGGCTTCATCAGGGCAGTAAAAAATGCCTGGAAATCTTCGTCTGTAAACGATATTTTAAAGCCCTCGGCTTTGTTCACGATGCTGAAACCCTCTTTCAGCCCGGGAACAGGTTTAATTTTCAGACCCGATGCAAGAACTTCAGAAGCTTTTGTCTGCAATAAGGTCTCGATCCGTGCTGCAGATGCCTCAGGAATGAGCATCTCCAAATGGTTTCCTCCGTTTGCCCTCCAACCCTTGGCAATCTCAAGCATAAGGTCCTTCAAAAAGTCATGATCTCCGGTGAGTTGTTTGGCAAGTGCTTCTGAAGCCTTTGCCGAAACCATATTTTTTAGTTCCTGTCTGGTGATCTCTGCAACCTGTTCCGAAACGGCCTGCAATTCTGCTCTTAGTGAATTATTGATCCGTTCGGTTTCCTCCTGGGCTTCCGTCAAAATGGCCTTAGCTTGTTCCTCTGATGCTGCAACGATTCTCTCCGCTTTTTTCCCGGCTTCAGCCAAAATTTTTTCCGCTTCTTCCCTCGCCTTTGTCACACCTTCATTATAAATTGTTTCCGTGAGCTCCTTGATCTTGTTGTTCATATGTCAATTTCGATTAGTTCCAAAAAAATTGCACCCAATTTAATAAAAAAGGATTTATTTCTGAAGGAAATCAGGAAGGAAATTGTAATTATTAACATTCAGTTTATTAACGATGATCACCAGAAGTAACTGATCTCTTCGTTCAGCATATCACCCAGGAGATGATTGGCCAACCGGCTCGCACCAATTCTGAAGAGACCCGGATTCATCCATTTTTCACCAAGGACTTCCTTAACAAGGGTGAGATATAAAATGGCATCTGCAGTAGTCGCTATTCCCCCGGCCGGTTTAAAGCCCACCTTGTATCCTGTACGGGAGTGAAATTCCCTGATAGCCTGGCACATCACAAAAGCAGCTTCGGGAGTAGCTGCAGGACTAACTTTACCGGTCGAGGTTTTGATAAAATCGGCACCCGACTCCATAGCCAGCATCGACGCTTTATAAATCTTGTCAGGTTCTTCGAGAATGCCCGTTTCGAGAATCACTTTCAGGCGGGCTTCGCCAATCCCTTTTTTAATTGTTCCGATTTCTTCCCTGCAGGTAATTAAATCACCTTCCATAAAAGCCCAAAGCGGCATAACGATGTCAATTTCGTCAGCGCCAAGTTCAACAGCCATTCTGGCCTCCTCCACCTTAAGGTCTATGAACGTCATTGAAGAGGGGAACCCCCCTGCAACAGCAACTATCCTGACCTTATCCTGATTCAGGGTCTCCTTCACCGACTGAACCATGTTGGGATAAACACAAACTGCGGCCACATTCGGAAGTGAAGGATAATCGTTTCCAAAGTCATTTACCCTTGATGTAAAGGCCCGTACATGATTCCTGGTATCAGTCGTATTCAAGGTGGTGAGATCGATGCATGAAAATGCCAGTTCTTCCATTGCCCGACTTTGATTCAATCCGGCTTTGATTTTTATTTCATCCAACTCCGCCTGTATGGTCATGGTATTTTATTTTAATTTTTCATTCGCACGGTGCCGGTTTTGATCACGTACAGTTTTCTTTTCCATGTTTTTCAGAAAGGCTTCATTTAAATCGACGCCGGTTTGATTCGCCAGGCATATCAGTACCCACAGTACATCGGCCATCTCATCTCCCAGATTACGTCCCTCATCTGACGGCTTGGACGATTGGTCTCCGTAACGCCGGGCCATGATCCTTGCCAATTCTCCTATTTCTTCCGTCAAAACAGCCATATTGGTTAGCTCACTAAAATAACGCACACCATACGTCCTGATCCATTCATCAACCATCTGCTGCGCCTGAGTGAGCGATATTTCCTTTTTTGTTTGCATTATCTGATTATTTTGTTCTTTCAAAGCCCTCGTCATACTTAAAAATACAAAAAAGCACATATATTATACGCATTATACGCAATATACTCCTCCCAGGTTGAATAAACACTAAAAGTCTTTGTTTTTTGTGTCGATAACAATCGTCACGGGACCGTCATTTAACAGGGAAACCTGCATGTCTGCTCCAAATTTGCCGCTTCCCACCGCCTTACCCAACCGGGATGACATGTCGCAGATAAATTTCTCGTATAAAGGAATTGCCTTTTCGGGACCGGACGCCCGGATATAAGAAGGCCGGTTACCTTTTTTCAGGGAGGCCATCAGTGTAAACTGGCTGATCACAAGTACTTCACCTCCGATTTCTTCCAACGACCGATTCATCGCCCCTGAATCGTCATTAAAGATCCGTAACTGGCTGATCTTTCGCACCAGCCAGTCAATATCCTCATCATTGTCGGCATCCTCTATCCCAAGTAAAACGAGCAATCCATAACCAATGGAAGCCTTTATTTTTCCTTCTATCGAAACGGATGCTTTTGTAACCCGCTGAACAACAACCCGCATTTGTTCCCTGTTTTTAGATTAAAAAATTCTATCTTCATCTCCGAAACCGGGACAGACCCGGTTCACACAAAGATAACGATTCACGAAAAAAGACCATTAGAAAAAATATGACTCTTTGTTTTCACTTAAAAGATACAGACCCTTACTTCAATCTGGCCACCGAAGAATATCTTCTGAAAAATTTTACGTGCGACATTTTTATGGTCTGGCGTAGTCAAAGCGCCATTATTGTGGGTAAGCACCAGAATGCCCTGGCCGAGATCAATCACCGCTATGTCAGTGAAAACAAAATTTGTGTTGCCCGCCGATTATCAGGCGGCGGAACGGTATTCCATGATCAGGGTAATTTGAATTTCACATTCATAAAAAATGTAAAAAGGGTTGATCAGATCAATTATCAGCAGTTTACAGTACAAATGATCAATGCTCTGAAAAAATTGGGAATAAACGTTTACGCAAACCAGCACAATGCTATATTTCTGGACCGAAAAAAAATCTCAGGAAGCGCCGATCATGTCTATAAATCTCGCGTTATGCATCACGGCACATTACTTTTTAACAGCCATCTTGAACGGCTAAGGAATGCGCTTCAGACGGATCTGTCGAGATTTGAAGATAAAGCCATTCAATCGAACCGCAGCGAGGTAACAAATATTATTGACTATTTGAAAAAAAAAATGACCATCGGGGAATTCACCGGCTTCATCTTTAATCAAATCACTCAAACTACCCCGGATTGCCGTGTTACGGAGTTGAAGGCCGAAGATCTGAGAACCATTGAAACGCTGAAAAATGAAAAATACAGCCAATGGGATTGGATTTACGGTTATTCACCCAGGTATAAGTACAGGAACGAGATCCTGATGCCTGACAAAAAGATCTCGTTCGTCTTTCAGGTTGAAAAGGGAAAAATAAAAGATTCAATATGGGAAGGTGATATTTCCGGGCAACTGTCGTCGTCACTGGCAAACGCCCTGGAATCACAGAGTCACGATTATCAGGTGCTGAAGCCGGTTATTCTGGCACTCGGACCGCAACTGGAACGGGAAGGACTACCAGCCAGGATACTGCTGGAAAAGATCATATAGGTGGGGCAAAGCCCCACCCACTACTCACTCTTTAAAACCGTTATACTCTGACCTAATCTTCCTTTTTTATCGATTGCTTTTACCTCAACCTGAAAATCACCTTTGATCTCTGTTGCAGGAATCTGTATTCTCAGTTCACCTTCATTATTAAGAGATAGCGACGGCGACCAATACAAGGTTGTTTCCCGTTCATCACCCCTGAACTCCTGCCTGCTATTCTTATTTTCATTGACTTTCAGTTTTTCAGGCGATTCACCCCGTCGGGTCCTGATTTCAATCAGACCCACCGAATTGAGCCCCGTATAACGTGAAATCTCAACAGGACTTGTAGAAATACTGATAGATTCTATGTCATACGGTGAAATCGTGTTGAGCGTTGAGGCGCTCGTCCCCATCTTTTGTCCGTCGAGAACGATCAATGCTCCATCCTGCGCCATCAGCGAATTACTCCCGCCCGGGAAGACAATCTTATCGCCATCAACAATTTGGTACGGTTTGATCATTTTGATGACATCCAGGATAGATGAGCCCGACCGGAGGTACTTAAGATATGTTTCATCCTGACGCCCGACCGGTACCGCTTTTTCTCTCTCTTTCACATACAGGAACTTGTTGCCGGCAAAGAATTCCGTTGTAACCTCAGGCTTCTCAGAAAAAGCATGGCACAAAATAAACCGTTGCACCTGCATGGATAACCGCTCATTAAGGTCCTTATCAAAGCGGATTGACAACTTATCGTTTCCATCGGGAGCAATTGCTTTCAGTACATAATCATCGGTTCTTGTCGGATTGATGCCCGGAAAAGTGAAATGCCCATCCTCGTCGGTCGTCACATTCATCATTTGCGCGCTGCTGGTATTGACCAGGCTCACCTTCGCGTTCTGAACCGATTCACCGCGACGATCAAGAACTTTGCCCGAAAGCCAGCTTTTCGGATACGAAGCTAAACCGGCAGAGTCAAAATCCAGCACAGACTGCCATGAATAATTTCTGAACCGGTTACATATTAACAAGTAGTTAATAATATTCTCGTTCACAACGCCTTCCTTTTTTAACGTGGATATTCCGGGAATTTTGTTTTCAAGAAGGGTATTCAATGAGAAACAGGTCGCGAAATCGTCATCGGTCTCTGAGTTTTTAACTGCTGCGCTCACTGAAACTGATATTTTTGCAGAATCGGCTTTTGCAGCCGGAACGGCTTTGATCAAAAGGTCCCACGACTGATCTACACCGTTTTGCTTCTGTACGACGCCGGCCGAAAGCTTTAGTTCGTCAGGCTTATCAATATAGAGTAACCGTTCGCTCAGCAATTTACCCTGATCATCGAAGGCCGAAAGCAGGCAGAGTCCCATCGGAACACCTTCTTTGGAAATTTTCATGCGCCCTGAACCATTTATCTTCACTGTTGAAGCCCAAAACAGCTTATCTCCCCTGGTGAGTAACAAACTAACCTCTTTGGGCCGCGGATCCGGAAAAACCAGGTTGGCATAGATAAATTCATTGTCAGTTCGGGGAATGGAAAGAGCCAAACCCTGCTGCTCAAATGCCGGAAGGTCAAATGTCTGTCCACTACCCAGTTCACTGGTAATTTTGAAACGACAGGTTTCATCTGCTTTGACAATCAGAGGAAACATTCCATAACCCGGTACCAGAGTCCTGGCCTGCGACACCGTCCGATCCTCATCGCCGATGATTTCAGCTGCTATCTCGACTGGCAGACCTTCGGTTGTAGTCACACGAAACCCGGTCTTCACCGGCACACCCGCTACAAAATGACCACCCTCAGCGTAAAAACTGACTTTTAGTTTTTCTGTGTTCACATGAAACCAGCGACCGTAGTTTATATTTTTTGAGTTGTGGATTTTTAAAAACAAAGGACTGCTATAATCACCTTTAGGGACGACAAGCTCAAAGTTCAAAAGTCCCTTATCATCTGTTTTCAACTTTCCGCCAACCAGTATCTCTTTTCCTGAAAACAGCTCGTAGCTCAGTTTCTGGTCCGATATCGCTTTCCCTGAAAGATCACGCAACGCCAGTACAACAGCATGAGTTTCTCCTGCCCTGATGAGTTCCGGGACCTTTCGGGCATCAAAGACCACTTCTCCGTCATTCATTGGATCAATAAAGATCAGCTTCATAAATACTTCATCTTCATTAAGCACCGACGGGGAATGAACTTCGAGAATATATTTTCCGGCGACAAGATTCGCAGGGATCGCCAGTCTGCCGGAGGACATGCCTGACGAAAAGTCAAAGTTATCTTCGGTCACTACCTTCCCGTCAGCACTATACAGGTTGAGTTTACAGCTTGAGCCGGAAGGATACAATCCCTGCACGGTCATACTTCTTGTCAGGACATTAAACAGCACATTTTCACCAGGTTTATAAACTTCCTTATCCGTGACCAGACACATTCGTTCCATTGCATGATGCTCAAAGTAGCTGATCAGACGATCATGAACTTTTTTGATAACGGCCCCATTTTGGGCCTGACCCACCGACAAATAAACAGACAGGTGCAGGAGCAGGAAAAGATGTTTAATTTTTATCATTTGACTTGGAGTTTTTGATCAGAGATTGAAGTGTCATTCTTAGTCATTCCATCTTTCATGTAAATATCCTTCAGTGCCTTGCGCAAATCATCATCGGGTTGAATGATATTAAAATCACCCCAGAATTCTTTGTCGTAGTCGATAATCATCTCTGTAAAAATATCCGTAGGCAGAAATGTTTCATCTTTATCGAAGCGTCTTAATGCAGTCTGCTCATGGCTGGTCACGAGTAAATCCGAGACACTGTGAAATACTGAATTGATTTTATCATTACGACTGCGCACCCTGAAACGAACAGATGTTTGCGCCGTGTTCAACGACCACCGGCCCTCATTATTCCGGTATGTGACCCGGTAGTCGAGATTAAGCGGCCTTACTTTAAATCCCTTGGGTTTTTTTCGGATAAGCGATTTCCTGGCATACTTCATTCCGTCTTTACTCAGGCTGAACTCGGCATGTACCAACGCATAAGTTTCCCTGTCTATGAATAATCTTCCTTCATAACACGGAAAATCAATTTTCCCGTTCGGTTCAAACAGGATGATATAGGTGGGTCGCCCAAAATAATCGATCAGGTAATCAAGCTCATATTTGTAGAAGCGCCGATATTCCTTGTCCAGGAAGGTATCCATAGTCCTGACTACATCCAGCTTGGTCATATAAAAGGGCCCGCCCTGCATCTTAAAATCAACCCACCGAAACGGCTGAACATCAAGACTTTTTCTTCCTTTCAAAAACCGGATGCGGTCTTCCCTGGAAGTCTGGTCATAAGCCGATTTGAGAATCTGGATCACTGCTTCAGAAACATTCACGTAAGTTTTATCCTGCAACAGCACTTCCCGATAAAAAGAAGTCATTAGCCGAATCTCATCCGGATAATTCACAGAAATGCGATCTTCAAAATTATCCAGAATGGTAATGGGATTGACAGCACTCACCATAACCTCACCGATACGGACATTGAAAGGACAGAGCTTTACATTGACTGTTTCTGTTTTCAGTGTATCCGGATCAAGAGAGGTCTGAACAAACCCCATACACGAAAAGACAATTATGCTTTTCTGATAATTTTTCGGGATCTTAAGTTCATACACTCCGTCCTTATTGCTGATTGTGCCGAAAGGTTCATTCATTACCGAAACGCCGGCATAGGGAATAACATCTCCCGATTCAGCATCCGTGATGATTCCTGATATCCTCAGAACATCAGGAGAAGAAGAGTCAGGCAAAAGAGTCAGTTTCGGATCAAAAACTTTCTTTAAAGTAATAATACACTGATCGCCCAACATCCTGATCTGAAATTCCCTTCCAAGAACAGATTCAAGTATTTGTCCGGTTTCAGTACTATCAAAATCTGCGGAGATCACTTGATCGGTGTTCAGCACTGAAGGATCATACGAAAAACTAATACCGGCTTTCCCGGAAACCTCGTCCAGAATATTCCCCCGTGGCAGGTACTTTACATGAATATTTATTTTTTTTTTCAGATAATCATCTTTCTCATCCTGTGCGGCCAGGTGGAAACTGAAACTGCATAGGATAAAAAAGGATAATATGTGGGTCAGAAGAGGCATTAAAAAATTTTCTGTAAGCTAAAATTAGCTGAAACCTCTTTGCCTTCCCTTAAAACGATCATTGATATTTTTTTATCTTCCTTGCTCTGTAAAAGTAGATTAATAT
>JBDKTZ010000111.1:0-7455 GCA_039679975.1 Prolixibacteraceae bacterium | reverse complement strand
TTTAATGGTTAACCTTCTGTATAAGGAGGATTTTGATGGCCCCGTAAAGCCGGGTTTGACTCAAACTCCCGGTAATAGATCGGGCACAGGATGCGCCCTTCGTCTCCAAAGCCTGACGGATCTACACCCACGTCTTCCTGACGGGTACGCAGAACCGGATCCATTACTTCAATCACCCGGCCGGTCCGCGCCAGATCAAACCAGCGTTTCCCTTCGCACATGAATTCCAGCTGTCGTTCTCGCAGGATGATCGTTTCAACAGCGCGCTTATCGGCCAGGTCTGCTTCTTCCCTGGCGTCAGCGAGATACCCCACCCGAGCCCGGATCTGATTGACGATATCCAGGGCTTCGCCGGCTCTTCCCAACTGGTTCAGGGCTTCCGCCTTCAGCAGCAACATATCGGCATAGCGATACAGACATGGCTGGATATCACAATTTGAGCTGGATAATATTAACCAATGACTTTTGGTGGCACTCATGTCGACAGGGCTGTATTTCGTGCACTTTTCCACACCGGCAGCGCCCGAACCGATCAGCCAATGCGCTGTACTGATGGGGACCTGACTTCCCCCGTACCACATTTTCACCGTATCCAGCACATTCCAGAACCTTCCGTCTGCTCCGTCTCCCGAGTGAAGGCGGGCCACAAATTCGTTGAAAATCCCCTGCGACACCTTATAGGGATTGTTCGTATTGGAAGCGCCAACCCGCTGCGCCCAGGGATTCGCTCCGTCAGCCTCATAATTCCAGGCCATGTTAAAAATCGTTTCCTTTGAATCGATGGGCAACAGGAAGATATTTTTCCATTCGTCGGCATTGGCTACCAATGCGAAATTCGAATTGTTTTTGAAGTACCGGTCAAAATCATCCACGGCCGCCTGGTATTCTTTAAACCACATATCCACGTCAATTTTGAGAGCCCAGGCTGCAGCCTGATTAAAATAGAGTTTCCGGTCGCTCGAAACTCCGGCATTCAGATGTTTAACGGCCTCACTGAGATCAGCCAGTATTTGTTCACGGACATCGGCTACAGGCGTGCGGGGCACATATGAACTTTCGACATCTCCGTCCCAGGGTTTCGTGATTAACGGAACGTCACCCCAAACGCGTATCGCATAAAAATACATATAAGCTCTCATGCCGTAGGCCTGTCCCACGTAATCGGCCCAATCGGTTTCGACCGTTCCGGGAATTTCCGGAAAACGTTCAATAGCCACATTGCAGCGATCGATTGTTTTATAGAGGTCCTCCCAACTGTATTGACTCTGCGTGGATTCCACGGCGTTCATATAAGCCTTGCCGTCGTCATAGCCGGTGGTATGATAATTATCGGAGCGGATGTCCCCCCATTCCAGGTGCTCCAAATCCAGAGTTGACTGAAAGGAATCATAAATTCCGGCCACCCAGGTCTTCATGTCTCCTTTGTTGGCGAAGAAAGTAGATGGTGACATGTCCGACAGCGGCTCGCGGTTCAGGAACTCATCGCAGCCGGTCATCCCCAGAAACAAGGCTCCGCATAAAAATATATTGAATCTTTTCATGTTGTTCAGTTTAAAAGTTCAGATTTAATCCTAACCCGATTTCGCGGTTCCTTGGATATGCACCGCTGTCTTTTCCGGGCGTCAGCACCCCGCCGCCCACTTCCGGATCATAACCGGTATAGTTTGTCCACGTCATCAGATTATTCCCGTAAACATACGCCGTTACACCTTTCAGGAAAGTTCTTTCAATGAGCTTATGGTCGAAACTATAGCTCAGCCGCACATTCCTCAACCGGATAAAAGAACCATCTTCCAGATAGAAGTTACTGAGCGAAGCCCGGTTGTTCGTCTTCCGGTTTCTTGTGTCAACTGCATACCAGGGAGTAATCTGCCCCTGATATTTCCAGCCGGTAACGATATATTCAGGCCATTGCCTGTGCGTGTTACCGCCCCAACTGGACAGATAACGTTTCAGATCATTGTACACCAGACCGCCCCAGCTTACATAGAAGTTGAAGGAAAGTGTAAATCGCTTATAATTGACCACGTTGTTCCACGAAGCATACCAGTCAGGTGTTCCCTTACCCAGAATCTTACGGTCGTTGTCATCAATTTTCGTATCGTACACACCCTCCGCATTGGGCATATTCTCCCAGATCACATCTCCTCCTCCGGCAGTTACACCTCCTGATGTGAGCTGAATGACCTCGCCACCATACTGTTCACCGTTTGGCAGGAGATAATGGAGAAGCGCCGGTTTACCATCCAAACCAATAATCACATTCCCATAATCGTCCCGCTCAAGTACGGGTGTCAACAGCGTGTGCTTATCGTCGGCATAGGCATTGCTCAGATCGTAGGGATAGACTCCCGTATTGTTATAGCCATAAAATAAGCCGGCTGAGTGTCCCTGGGCAACATACCAGGTCCCGCTCTGGATATAATCTTCGCGTGACAGGTTCCTGATTGTATTTCTGTTTTTCCACCAGTTCACTGTGGTTTGCCAGCTGAAGTCTTTCTTTTTTACAGGAAAGCCCGACAATGACAGTTCGAATCCCTTGTTTTCTATTTCCGCCAGATTTACTCTCATATTGTCGAATCCGCTCGTATAAGGCAGGTTCATGTTCGACAACAGATCGGAGGTTGACTTGATGTAATAATCGGCAACAAGGTTTGCCCGACCTTCGAATAAACTCAGATCAAGCCCGATATTGGTTTGTTCGGTCTGCTCCCATTGCAGGTTCGGGTTACCATAAGTCGATACAGGCACAACCCCGGAAATCCCGTTATAGGTGTAGCTTCCCGAAGTATAACGAAGTTGTGATTCATAGTAACCTACGCGGTCGTTTCCGGTCCGGCCCCAACTAAGCCTGATTTTCGCATCGGTGAGCCACCCCTTGGTCCAGTCCATAAAAAACTCATCCGAAAAACGCCAACCAAGCGAAAGGGAAGGGAATAATCCCCACCGTTTATTCGGACCAAAACGGGACGATCCGTCATACCTGATATTCGAATTCAGGATATATTTTCCTTTATAGCTATAACCAAAACGACCAAAGAAACCGGCAATGGCATAATCCGATGCGGTGGTATTGGTGCCGGAGAGATCGAGTGTAGCCAGGTTCATGGTATGCACTTCCTCCGAAACGAAATAACTTCCTTCAAAATTCAGATATTCACCGGTACCCTCTTCAACACTGCTCCCTATCATTGCGTTCACCGTGTGGTTGGAGCCGATAACTTTGTTAAATGAAAGGTAGGCGTCGCCCTGGTAGGTTTGTGCCCAGGTGGTCCGGTCGCTGCCGGTATTCTTTCTCAGATCCTCGTTTGCGTTTCCGTCGAGCTCTTTTGAGCTGAATTCATTCCTTCTCCTAAGATCCAGGTTGGCTGTCGCGCTGACCTGCAGGGAAAGACTCGGACTGAATTTATATTCCATTGCCTGGTAAATCGTAGCCTGCCATCTTTTATCCGTATCATCCGTGGCATAAAGCTCCTGCACCGGATTTTTACGTCCGCCCATCGCGTAATAGGGAGCATAGCTGCCATCGGGATAGTACAGGATCATATTGGGGTCCCGACGCATGGCCCCCTGCAGTACGCTGCTGGTATTTATGCTGTTCGTTTCGGAGTACCCGAAACTGATGCGCGACATCCATTTCAGTTTCTTACTTACCTGGTAATCGGTATTGAAGCGACCTGTCAGTTTATCGTTGTAACTGGTCAGGATGATCCCTTCGTCACCAATATATCCAAACGAAGCATTGTATTTAATACGGTCAGACGCACCGCTGATTCCCAGATTGACATCATTTCTCACTGCTGTCCGGGTCAGCAGGTCCTGGTAATAGTAATTCGTGCTGTTCACCAGACCCACAGAATCAGTGACGGCGTTGAATTTCAGCAAGGCCTGGGTTTTTTTGTTATCATTATTCAGGACATTCTCAAAGGCATTCACCTGCGGGAGTTTGTTCGCCATCGAACTGAAGCTCTTCAGTACCCTGACATCAATCCTGGGCTGGCCGGCTTCCCCTGATTTTGTGGTAATGATCACGACGCCGTTTGCAGAACGTGCTCCGTAGATTGCTCCGGAAGCAGCATCCTTCAGTATCTCAATTGATTTAATGTCGTTGGGATTAATGTGGTCTATGTTTTCCATGATCACGTTGTCAACAACAAAAAGCGGAGATGTACCCGAATCGTCGAGTGTGGAAGCGCCGCGAACAATGATCGTGCTGGCTGCGCCCGGAGCACCCGATGCCGTTGAAATCTGGACGCCGGCAGCAGCTCCCTGCAAAGCGTCGAACACATCAACAGCCTGTCGTTGTTCGATGGATTCATCATTGACAGATGTAATTGCTCCTGTAACATCCCGTTTTTTCTGGGTTCCGTACCCTACAACGACAACCTCTTCAACACCAACCACATCAGGATGCATGGTCAGATTAATGACCGTGCTGTTGCCAATGGTTACTTCTTCCGATCTCATCCCGATATAGCTGAACACAAGAACCTTCGCCTCATTTCTCAGGGAAATGGTATATTCCCCGTCGATATTTGTGATTGTTCCGTTCGTTGTGTTCTTAACAGCTACGGTCACTCCAGGTAAGGCTTCTCCGGATTCATCACTGACAGTTCCTGTAATTGTTCTGTTCTGGGCCGTCGCTGTAAGTGATAACACCAGACATAAAACAAGAAACAGGAAAATTTTTTCCCTTAGATACCTTTTTTTCATGTTTTAGTTTTTAGTTAGGAAATCATTTCATTTTAATATTTATTTTAGATTCATCTGCCTGTTATTTGCAGGTTGTTTGTTCACTCAGAGATCGCTTGCTTATTCGGGGCAACGAATTTCTCCTCGCTAAAGCTTCCAGATAATAATAATCTGCATAGATGATTGGTACATCTACTTCCGAGTTATGTGGTCTGGATCCTGTTGAATGATCGAGAATGAAGCCTTTGTTTTTTCCGGGCGCTGACCGGTACTTTGCAGTCAGGTTATTTAAGATCTGTTCTGCCGGCTTCTGGTATTGAGCTCTGATGGAATCAGCCATATAAGTGCTCATTTCAAACAAAGCAGAAGAAATGACGGCTGCGGCTGATACATCTCTGGGTTCATCAGGAATTGAAGGCGCATTAAAATCCCAGTAAGGGACCATATCGTCCGGCAAATCGGGATGAGTCAATATAAAATCGGCAATATGCCGGGCTTGTTCAAGATATTTCTCATCCCGGGTCTCCCTGTAGCACAGTGTATAACCATATAATGCCCATGCCTGGCCCCGGCTCCAGACGGATTCGCTGGCGTATCCCTGATGCGTATCTCGTTTAACCACTTCTCCGGTTACCGGATTGTAGTCGATCACATGATACGAACTGTAGTCTTTCCGAAAATGGTTTTTCATGGTCATATTTGCATGGTTAACCGCGACGTTATAAAAAACAGGGTCGCCTGTCTCTTTCGATGCCCAGAAGAGTAATTCCAGATTCATCATGTTGTCAATGATCACCGGAAATTGCCATTTATCCTGATTATGGTCCCAGGAACGGATGCATTGTACATTTTCATTGTATCTGGAAATGAGTGTCTTTGCCGATTGGATTAAAATATCCCGGTAATTTTTATTTCCAGTGAACTGATAGGCTTTTCCGAACGAAGGCATCATTTTAAACCCCATGTCATGGGTTGTCCGGTTCCACTTCTGGTCTTCGAGCAGCTCGGTAAAGTGAAGCGCCGATCGCTCCCATTTCTTATCGCCCGTTAGTTCGTACATTTCCCAGAGGCATCCGGCAAAAAAACCGCTGCACCAATCCTTCGGAGGAACAAGTGCCAATTGCCCGTTCCCGTTCAGACTGCGTGGCGAGACCGGTCTATCGCCTTTTGCCGGTTGGCCCGTATCTGTTGATGCCGAGTTGACCGACTGTAGCAAAAGATGAAGCTGATTGCTAAGCGTAGCTAATTCCGGCTTTTTTGTCGTTTCGCCGGCGGGAGATTTCATACCGCATGAAGAAATTAAAACAACCAGTAAGGCCCCTGTCATAAGTTTCAGTGTTGTCATCTTTTATTTTTTTGAAGAAGAACAAAACGCCGTTTTGATGGCTGATGCTTTTACCGAAGCGATCCAGTTTCTTTGATCAAAGCGGATTTTAATTCTTGCCGTACCGTTTGATGTTTCTACCTTCCGGCTCCCGGAAGGTGTCCCCAGATTGTCAATCAGAGATGCGTCGCCTGTCACGCCGAATTCCACCCTGTTCTTTGCATCAAGACAGAGATTACCTTCTCTGTCAGTCAGGCGGGCTACAATCCAGCTTGAATGGTCATCAACAGGAACTTCCTGTAACTCCAGCATTTCCGGGGTACCCCATTCCTGACTTACAAAGCTTTGCCGGATCGTATCTGAAAGGATAATTCCGTTACTCTTACCTACAGCAACCAGTTCATTCAACCCGGCGGCGTATTTAATGTTCCAGTGAAAACCCGCGGCCGGGAAGTCCAGAACATTCCGTCTTTTGCTGCCCTGGCTCTTCCCGTTGAGGAAAAGCTCAACTTCCTGACAGTTGGAGTAGACTTTAATTACTTTCGGTTGTCCGGGATTTCCCCAGCGTACCGGCCAGGAATGACCGTAAATACGGATTATTGGTTTTTTACTCCAGTAAGATTGAAAAACGTAATAACTCTCTTTGGGTGTCAGATCGCGTTCAACGACTCCTTTTTGGTTGACATAAGGCACCGGGTTCTCCGGACGGATCGGCGTGGAAAAATCCTTAAATACCCAGAATGCCGTTCCGGTAAGCCAGGGCATTTTTTCCTGCTCCTTGAGGGTCCAGTCGAACAGGTTGCAGATATACGTTTCGCTCCAGTCGCCATCGCGCGAAACACGGGCTTGTCCGCCTGATAAAAAAGCATCTCCCGACCGTTCATCAACTCCCTGTCCGGTTTGTATCCCGCTTAATCCCTCGTCGGGCTGTTCAGAATGACGTCCGGCATGACTGTCTCCTCCCCATTCCACATGCAGAAAATGACTCACTTGTTGCCTGTTTTTCTCTGACTCAGACAGATACTCAGTGTACTTTCCCCGGTACCAGCCGGCCCAGATCGAAGGCGAGTATACATCCACAATATCTTTACAAAAATCACAGCGTCTGATAGCGGTTTTCCTCGAGGGGTCAAGCTGATGACTCAAGTCATTGAGCTCCGACATAAAAGTGCGGATAGCCTGTTTATCGAACTCCGGAAAGTCGCCTGGCCAGTCGTTCTCATTTCCAAGGCCCCAGATCATGACAGAGGGATGGTTGAAATGCTGGTTGATCATATTCGTCAGCATTTGCTTCGCCTGTGCCTGATACTGTTCATTTCCCAGCCCTCCACGGCACCAGGGGATCTCTTCCCACACCAGGATTCCAAGACTATCGCACAGATTCAGAACAATCCCTGACTGTTGATAGTGCCCGAGCCTGATAAAATTGGCTCCCATGT
>JBDKTZ010000228.1:0-21918 GCA_039679975.1 Prolixibacteraceae bacterium | reverse complement strand
CGCTCCATAGCAGGCATAATATTTCTGCAGGGCCTCCAGGTAATTTTCAATGCCAGGCTGATCTTTCCAAAAACTCCTGATACCTTTCGGTTTAAGCCCGATCCCGGCAGGATCTTCCTGATAACCTGTAATCGTGCAGGAAACCTTCAGATAAGTGATGATCATTCCTTCATAGGTCTGATTTTCTTCATCCGGTTCGTATTCGAACACGGCAATCGAAGAGCGCCAGCGATAAGGCAGTTTTTGATCACAGGGGGTGGTGTCGATCATGTCCTGACTAACACATTTCCGTTTCCAGGGAACATCGGTGGGTAAACTCAATTTAAAATTTGACATTTTATTCCGGTTAATTGGTCAATTCCCTTATCATGAATGGAAAGTGACTTTTGGCTACGGAGTAAGAGCAGGGAATACTTTAAAGAATAAAATTCAGGAAAGCATCTGAGTCAAATATACCTAAAAAAATCAATTCTTGCGCTCCGAATCGTCAGTACCGATTAAATTACTCATCATACGCTTTAAAATTATTCCAAATAAAAAATTGATTATTTTATCACAAAAGATATAAAGACATTTTTATCTTTGTAGAAATACCAAGAAGGAATAACATTGAAGAAGGAAATACAACATCTGCTTACCTCCTATTTCGCGATGGTCATGGCAACAGGGATCGTAGCAATTGCTGCATATCTCCTCCGGTTTACCAGACTGGCCTTCTTCATTCATTGGCTTAATCTGGTATTTTATGGTCTTCTCCTGGTGTTTTTCCTGGTGAGGATCTGTTTTTTTTCATCCGAGGTCATTCAAGACATGAAAGATTATCAGAAGGGACCGGGTTTTTTCACCTTCGTGGCAGGAACAGCTATTGTTGGCAATCAGTTGATCATTATCGAACAATTTCCGCAGCTTGCATCGGTTTTACTGAGCATTGCGGTTATGGCCTGGCTTCTGATTACATACAGTTTTTTTCTGATCATCACAGTCAAAGAAGATAAGCCCGCACTTGACAAAGGTATTAATGGCGCCTGGCTGGTTATCATTGTTTCCACTCAGGCTGTTTCAACGCTGATGACATCTTTGAATCCTTACAGCGATCATCCTGAGATTTCCATCTTTTCAGCTCTTGTGTTTTACATGGCTGGAGGGGTCATGTATCTGTATATCATGTCGTTGATTATCTACCGGTTGTCTTTTTTTGAGCTGAAAGCTGACGAGCTGGGGGCTCCCTACTGGATTAATATGGGAGCAGCAGCCATTACCACACTGGCGGGATCGAAACTGATCAACAGAATAAGTGAAACGGGGAATCTCATCGATTTTATCCCGTTCCTGAAAGGGTTTACACTTTTTTTCTGGTCAGCGAGTACCTGGTGGATCCCGCTGATGGTGATTTTGGGATCCTGGCGTCATTTGTACAAACGGGTTCCTTTACCAATCAGTGCTTACGGCTACAATGCCGGATACTGGGGAATGGTATTTCCGCTGGGCATGTATACTGTTTGTACTTTTCAACTGTCGAATGCCCTTGAATTACCTTTTTTAAAAGTAATTCCCCGCTATTTCATTTATGTGGCGCTCTTTGCCTGGTTCGCAGTCTTGACCGGTTTTGTTCGCCATCAATTTAAAAAGCTTCAAGTCACAAGATCATAAGCCTTATTATTATGGATATGCTTCGGCTGGTGAAAACATTAAATAAAACGGCACTGATCAGATCAACCCTGGCCGCACTGATCACTGTTGTGCTGGTTTATATCGGTTCACGCAATCTGCAGAATTTTGATCCTGCTTTAATTACCTATCTTACGGGAACTGTATTCGCAGCTTTCAGCATCACCTACCGGTATACGGTATGGCTACAGCGGCCTTCCACAAAACTTTACTGGAAGCGCAGCCTGCAGTTTTTTTTCAGCAGATATTTTCCAAAATATCTGTTCTTGTCACTAAGACTTTTCATTACCAACATCCTCTTTCAGCGGTTTATTCATCCTCGCGGGAAAACCCGCTGGTGGGGTCATTTTCTGCTGGCATCGGGTTGTATGCTGGCTTTTGCCATCACGCTGCCTTTAACCTTCGGTTGGGTTCACTTTGAATTTAAACCCGGAGATACCGGTACCTATTATGCTCATTTATTCGGGTTCGAAGCCGGGAGCTTCAAGCTGGGGTCCATTATGGCATTTTTAATTTTTCACGCCCTGGTCTGGTCGGCCATCATGGTGATCATTGGAGCGTTGATGATGCTCCGCCGCAGGATGACGGAGGGAGGGCTCATTGCGACCCAGTCGTTCGAATTCGACTGGACTCCGCTTCTTCTGTTGATCGCCATATCGGTAACAGGTCTTGGAATTTCTTTTGACTATACATTTTTACAAGGAAAAACATACCAGTTCATGGCCGTGATCCACGCTATTACGGTCATTCTGTTTTTAATCTGGCTCCCCTTTGGCAAGTTCTTCCACATTTTTCAGCGACTGGCTCAGTTGGGAGCTATACTCTACCGCTCTGAAGGAGAAAGAAGGGGAATGGCAGTTTGTCCGCATACCGAAGAAGCTTTTGCGCCAAAAACACAGGTAGAGGATTTAAAAAAGATTACCCGTGAAGCGGGTTTCGACTTCACGCGCGATGATGGCAGCAGCCATCTGGATTTAAGTCCCGAAGGAAAACGCGCCGCGTTGGCCCGGGCACATTATAAGGCACGCGAGCAGTCCGGAGGTTTCTTTGGATAATAAAAAATTGCTGCCGGATATTTAACCTGATATGTGATGTGAGATATGGCACGATTACCCGTTTTACCGGAAGAAATCATCAGACAATTTGGTCCGCACAAGAATTACACGCCGAAAGAAGGTTTTCCCGGAGTTCATGAACCAGACAAACTGGTTAAAACACACTGTTGTTTTTGCGGTATGCAATGCGGTATTCAATTGAAAGTAAAGGAGAACCGGATTGTTGGGTTTGAGCCTTGGATGGAGTTTCCTTTTAATGAAGGCCGGCTATGTCCCAAAGGCGTTGAACGCTATCTGCAAAACAATCATCCCGACCGGCTCGAACAACCGCTTCAACGAATAGAAGGCAAAGGATTTGAACCCATTCCTTGGAACCAGGCGATGGAGCGTACCGTGAATGAGATCCGCCGTATTCAGCAGCAATACGGGAATGATGCGGTGGGCATGTTATCGGGTGTTTCGCTGACTAATGAAAAGAGTTACATGGTTGGTAAATTTGCCCGTGTCGCGTTAAAGACGGCTAACCTCGATTACAACGGCCGGTTGTGTATGGTCAGCGCAGGTGCCGGGAACAAGAAGGCATTTGGGCTTGACCGTTCTTCAAACAGTTGGAGTGATCTGAAACATGCGAAGGTCATCCTGATTGCCGGATCGAATGTGAGTGAAACCTTCCCTACCCTGATCCATTACATCTGGGAGGCTCGCGACCACGGTGCCAAACTGATTGTTGCTGATCCCAGGATTACGCCCGTTGCACGGACTGCCGATCTTTTTCTGCCGGTCCGCCCGGGTACTGATTCAGCTCTCTTTGGTGCCATGCTGAAAATACTGGTTGATCACGACTGGCTTGATCACGATTTCATTGCCAGGCACACCAGTGGCTTTGACGAAGCCATTGAAGCTGTTAAAGATTATGACCTGGCATGGGCAGAAAAAGTCACCGGTGTACCTGCCGTCCGGATCATGGAAGCCGCCGCACTTTGGGGAAAGGCAGAAACCAGTTTTTTGCTTCATGCCCGCGGCATAGAACACCATACCAAAGGCGTAGATAATGTGATCAGTTGTATCAACCTGGTCCTGGCCACCGGTCGCATCGGAAAGCCGTACTGCGGCTATGGCACGATAACCGGACAGGGAAACGGACAAGGTGGCCGGGAGCACGGCCATAAATGCGATCAATTACCGGGTAACCGCGATATTACTAATCCGGAACACCGAAAATACATTGCAGGGGTATGGGGGATTGACGAGAAAGAAATGCCAGGAAAGGGACTATCTGCTTTCGAAATGATCGAAGCCATTCATCGTGGGGAAATAAAAGGCCTTGTCTCCATCTGTTTCAATCCGCTTGTGTCCCTGCCCGACAACAATTTTGTGCGTGAAGCCCTTGAAAAGCTGGAATATTTTGTCGCTATTGATTTTTTTCTGAGTGAAACAGCCCGTCATGCCGATGTCATCCTGGCAGGCTCGCTGCATGAGGAAGATGAGGGAACCGTGACCACCGCCGAGGGACGTGTAGTCAGGATCAGGGCGGCCGTCACCCCACCGGGGCAGGCACGCCGCGACAGCGATATCCTGATAGAACTGGCACACCGTCTTGGCGCAGGAGATAAATTCAATTACCGAAGCAGCGAGGATACGTTTAATGAACTACGAATCGCATCCAAAGGCGGCACGGCCGATTATTATGGTATTACCTACAAGAAGATTGAAGACAACATGGGGGTATTCTGGCCATGTCCTTCAGAAGATCACCCGGGGACACCGCGACTGTGGGAAGACCGCAAGTTTAAAACACCCGACGGAAAAGCGCACTTCAATCCTGCTCCGTTTCGCCAGTCGGCTGAAACTCCCGATGAGACCTTCCCTGTTATTCTGACCACGGGCAGGGTGGTATCGCAATATTTGAGCGGCTCACAAACGCGTAGGATCGGAAAGCTGGTTGACCAGTATCCGGAACCCTTACTTGAAATCCACCCCGATCTGGCTACCCGGTACGGTATCCGAAACCGTGATCTGATTCGGGTGATCACCCGTCGTGGCGAAGCTGAGTTCCCCGCACAGGTAGTGGAAACCATCCGTCCCGATACAGTATTCATCCCTTATCACTGGGGAGGAAGTCAATCGGCGAATCAGCTCACAATCGGAGCGCTCGATCCTGTTTCAAAAATACCGGAGTTCAAAGTCTGTGCATGCCGGTTGGTGCCCACCGGGAAAAAGGCTCCCCAAGAAATCAGCAACACGGCTTATCAAAGCTTTTAAAAAGAGAGAATCATGGTGGAGAAGAATGAGGAGAAAATGGAATTTTTTGTCGATATGCAGCGTTGTATCGGGTGCCATGCCTGTGAAATGGCCTGTGCCGAATGTGAAACCAACGGACAGGAAAGCATGATCCATATTCATTACGTGGAGCGGCCCGTGTCGGTCATGACAACGGTTCAGGTATGTATGCATTGCGAGGAGCCGGCTTGTGCCAATGTCTGTCCCGCCGACGCCATATCCGTTGACTGGAAAGGCATTGTACATTCGGCCAGGACATCCCATTGCATCGGATGTTCCAACTGTGTACTGGCCTGCCCCTTCGGGGTACCGAAGAAAATCGAAAAAGCCGAACTTATGATGAAATGCAACATGTGCTACGACCGCACAAGTGTGGGTAAAAAACCCATGTGTGCTACCGTTTGCCCAAGTCAGGCGCTTTACTTCGGTACCAGGGAGGAAATTCTGGAGAAGCGTCCAAACAGCGTGCCGGTCAATCATTTCATCTTTGGAAAGGAACACGTGAAAACAAAAGTAAACCTGATGATGCCAAAAGGAAGCTCAGTACTAAAAGTAAATTAATAAATCATGACCAGCAATAAAATACCAAACTGGCGAAGTGACTTTCCGATCCGCGACAAGGAAGCCATTCATGTCTCACGTCGTGAATTCGCCAAGTTTCTGAGTCTTTTTTCCGGCGCCCTGGCGTTGAGCAGCGGCGTCATTGTTGTCAAAGCGCTCGCCTTCCCGGCAGAGGAGCCTGACGGCGAACATTTTATCTGCCGGGAAACGGAGGTACCTTCCGGTAGTATGTTCCAGTTCGAATTAAGCGGTAACAAAACTGTTCCTTATCTGTTGATTCATCTTCCCGAAGGGGAATGGCGCGCTTTTGAACAAAAATGTACGCATTTATCATGTGCCGTGCATTATGTCGCCCAAACCGACCGGATCGAGTGCCCCTGTCACAAGGGCTTTTTCAATTCGCGGACAGGAGACGTGATTGAGGGTCCTCCCCCCAGGCCTTTGCCTCAGCTGAAAGTCGTGCGGAGAGATGGTAAGATTTTCGTCAGATCATTTAAAAACAGCTAATTATTCCAAACATGCCCGACTTCAGATTTTCACAAAACCAGGCAAACCCTGCAAAAACAAATATCATTATGGCAGGGATCATCTTCATCCTGATTATCAACGTCAGTGTACAAATCTGGCTGCTTTTCGGAGCGCTGAACAATGCCCTTCAGGACAACCTGTTTTTTGCAATCGCCACCTTCACCGGCTCGGTTGTCCTGGCCCTGTTTTCTTTTTGGATCCTTCGTTTTCTGCCAGACCCGCTAAAAAGTGAAAGTAAAAAATAAAATTCGTCTATGCTTGTTGACCGTTTCAACAGAACGCACAATTATTTACGCATCTCTGTCACCGACGATTGTAATTTCAGGTGCAGTTACTGTATGCCCGATGCGCATATCCGGATTCTGCCTGATCTGAAGTTAATGCAACCGCACGAAATTGAGGAGATCGCCAGGACTTTTGTCGACCTGGGAGTGACAAAGATAAGACTTACCGGCGGAGAACCGCTTGTCCGGTATAACATTGACGATATCATCCTGCGATTAGGGGCATTACCGGTGGAACTGACAATAACCACAAACGGGTCAAGGCTCCGGCAAATGATCGGCGTGTTTCGGGAGGCAGGTATCCGATCGGTCAATGTCAGTCTGGATTCGCTGAATCCGGAAGTATTTGCCGCCATCACCCGGCGCGATCAATTCGACCAGGTATGGGAAAACATCCTGTTGCTGCTCGATAATCAGATCCGGGTGAAGATCAATACCGTGGCAGTCGCCGGCGTGATCGAAAAAGAAATCCATGATTTTATCGAGCTGACCCGCGATCTGCCCTTGCATGTCCGGTTCATTGAATTCATGCCTTTTGCCGGAAACAGGTGGCAAAGCGACCAGGTCGTGACGGCACAGCAGATGCTTGGTATGGCCGGGAAAAACTATGATCTCGTCAAGTTAACCGACGAACCGCATGCTACAGCAAAGAAATACCAGGTACCTGGTTATCAGGGAACTATCGCTTTTATCACAACCATGAGCGATCAATTCTGCGGCAGCTGCAACAGAATGAGGCTTACCGCCGACGGGAAGATGAAGAACTGCCTGTTTGGCAGGGAAGAAACAGATATCCTGAAAGCTTACCGCGCCGGCGAACCGATTGAAACACTCATCCGCGAATCGGTGATGAGAAAGTACCGGTCGCTGGGCGGCCAGTTAATTAATGATTACAGGCAGGTTGATCCTGCAACAATTAAAAACCGGAGTATGATCCGTATAGGAGGATAAAGTATGATCTCAGTCGTTGAAGCGCGTGAAATACTGGCCAGCCATCTCAGGAGAGGCGCGCAGGCCAGCTTGAATGTAGCTGATGCAGCCGGTCTGGTTGTCTGCAGGAACATTTGCTCGCCCATCGATGTGCCCTTGTTCGATAATTCGGCGATGGATGGCTACGCCATTGCTTTTGGCAGCGACCGTGATCGCTGGAATGTTGTCACCGAAATTCCGGCTGGTTCATCATCCGCTTACTCCGTGAAAGACGGCGAGGCTGCCCGCATCTACACGGGTTCGCCCATACCCGAAGGAACCGATACTGTCATTCCTCAGGAATTGACGGAAAGGGACGGCAATACCGTTTACTTACTTTCGAACCGCATTGAAAAGGCTGCCAACGTCAGATATACCGGGAGCCAGGTCAAGGCCGGAGAAACAGTAATTAAAGCGGGTACCATGCTTACAGCCGGCGGGGTGGGCCTTCTCAGTTCAATGGGATTGGCTGCCGTACCGGTTTATGCTCCGCCGATCGTATCGGTTATTGTGACCGGAAACGAGCTGGGCGAAGCCGGCAGACCCTTGAAGCCTGGCATGATATACAACAGCAATGGCCCAATGTTGCAGGCTGCACTGTTACAGTCAGGTATTTCCTTATACCATGTCAGTCAATCAGGGGACGATGAGATCCGGTTAACGCAGCTCCTCAAGAAGGAACTGAACCGGAGCGACCTGGTCATTATCAGCGGCGGCATCTCAGTCGGCGATTACGATTTTGTAAAAACATGTCTTGCCCGCCTGGAGGTTAACGAGCTTTTCTACCAGGTAAAGCAACGCCCGGGGAAGCCTTTCTACGTCGGCAAAGCGGGAGAGAAATGGGTGTTTGCCCTGCCTGGGAATCCGGCATCGGTGCTCACCTGTTTTAATCAGTTCGTAAAGCCCTGCCTGAAATTTATGATGGGGCACGAGGATGTATGGCTACCCGAGTTGGTCCTTCCGCTGGCAGAGGATTATTCAAAGAAGGCAGGACTTACATTTTTTATGAAAGCCATTCGGGAAGAAGGCCGGGTACGCGTGCTCGGAGGACAGCAATCGTTCAACCTGGCAGCCTTTGCGCATGCCGATTGCCTTGTTGAGCTAAGCGAAGAAGCTGATTTTGTTGCCGCCGGCACACCCCTGAACGTTTTTTTATTGTAACGGAAAATGAACCCCGAATCCTCTCTGACATTTCTTTTTCTTCTCCTTCCGCTCGCGGCTTTCCTCTATGCATCGGTAGGACATGGCGGAGCCAGCAGTTATTTGATGCTGCTTGCCCTCTTTGGCTTTGACCCCGCTCAGATCCGTCCGGCCGCCCTTATTCTGAATATCGTGGTTGCCGGCTTTGCATTTCTCTCGTACCGGAAAACATGCCGGTTCAGGCACGACCTGTTTTGGCCCCTGGTGCTGTTCTCCATACCGGCTGCATTTTTTGGGGGAACCATTACCATCGACGCGGCTGTCTACAAAAAAGCCCTCGGACTGCTTTTGATCTTTCCCGTATTACGGTTTCTTAACCTGTTTCCGATTGCCGACAAAGTTGTGATCGAACAAAAGAACTGGATGGCTCCTTTGTTGGGCATGATCATTGGCTTCAGCTCAGGCCTGATCGGTATTGGCGGAGGCATCATCTTGTCACCCGTAATTTTGATGGCCGGATGGGCTAATATACGGGAAACGGCAGCGTTGAGCGCACTTTTCATCGTCCTGAATTCAGTGGCGGGCTTTATGGGTGCCGATCCGTTCGAAACGGTTATTACCAAAGAGCTCTGGCTACTAATGCCGGGGACGATCCTTGCAGGAATGCTGGGTGCCTGGTTTGGCGCGTTTCGTTTCCCGGTTAAAACACTCCGCTATATTTTAACTGTGGTGCTCATCTTTGCGTCGTTTAAACTGTTATTAGCCTAAAGGAGAACGCTTATGATCACGGTAAGGATGTTTGGAATAGTGGCAGAGAAGACCGGTTGCAGTGTGCTTGACCTTTCTTTTGAAGGGGATACGGTTCAACTGGAAGCCTGGCTGCAACTCAATTATCCGCAATTAAAAGGGATAAAATACGCCCTTGCGGTCAATAAAAAAATCATACATATCGCCACTTTACTTAAGCATGGCGATGAAATCGCTTTATTACCACCGTTTTCGGGAGGATAACAAAATTAATGATGAATGGAACGTTTTGAACGACAAATCAGCTTAGCTGAATTAGGCGAGGAAGGACAGCAAAAACTGCGTTCAGCCAGAATATTGGTTGCCGGTGCAGGCGGACTCGGTTGTCCGGCCATTCTTTATCTTGCCGCTGCAGGCACAGGCACCATTGGCATAGCAGATGGCGACCGGGTAAATGTATCGAACCTCAACCGGCAAGTTCTTTTCGGGCGAAATGATATCGGCCGGTTTAAAGCTTCAGTTGCTGCCCGTTTCATTCACGAGCGTTACCCGGACGTACAGGCGATCGCTTACAACTACCCGCTTACCGTTGAAAATTTGCCTTCGTTACTCCGGGAATATGACATGGTAATTGACAGTACTGACAACTTTGCTGCCCGTTATATGATCAATGATGCGACAGGTCTGTTTCACAAGCCGCTGGTTTACGGAGCCGTGTATAAATTCGAAGGACAGGTTGCCCTGTTCAATGCCACAAACGAAAGCGCCAATTACAGGGATTTATATCCGGAGATCCCGGCTTCAGGCGAAATTCCGAACTGCGCAGAATCAGGAGTTTTGGGCGTATTACCTGGCATCATCGGGATTATGCAGGCCGCCGAGGCAATTAAATGGATCACAGGTATCGGGAAATGCCTGATTAACCGTGTACTGTTTTATAACCTAAAGGATCATGCTGTTTACGAAACCGTGCTCAGCCCACAACCGCATGCCCATCGTAAACAACCGGCTACCTTGAAGGATTTTCAGGAAACCGATTACGAAATGAACTGCGCTGCGGGGATTAATGTGGGATGGGCAAGCGCCTTTCGGTCGGCCAGACACACTCCGGCTATCTTTGTGGACATCCGCGAGCCTGAAGAAATGCCCCGTTGGGACGACAACAGGTGCCTTCAAATACCCATCCCGCAATTACTGCGACAAACGGAAGTGTTGATGCGGGCGGAAAAGGTTTTTCTGTTTTGCCAGCACGGCATAAGGAGTTTACTGGTCGCGGGGGAACTACGGAAAATATTGAACACAGAGAAAGTCTATTCGATCGAAGGGGGCATCGAACATCCGGCGTCACCGGTCATAAAAGCATACTAATGGAAAGAAAAACCAAAGACATCTTCATTGACGGTCCTGTACCTGCAAGCCGGATCAGCGACTCTATCCGGGATCATTCCACGAAAACCGGAATTGGAGCGCATGCTATTTTCCTGGGACAGGTAAGGGCCGATGCGAAACCTGAGGGTATTGTCATCGCCATTGAGTACAGCGCCTTTGTGGAGATGGCCCTTGAAAAGGCATATGAAATCAGGGAGGCTATATTTACAAAATATGAATTGAGCTGCATGCATATCTGGCACAGCCTGGGTAAAGTCAGGGCCGGTGAAATCTGTCTTTTCATTTTTACCTCAGCTCCGGGGCGACGGGCAGCCATTGATGCCTGTAACGAGACCGTAGCACGTATTAAGGCTGAACTCCCGGTGTGGGGCCTCGAAGTGCTCGATAATCAGAAACAAGTCTGGAAAGAAAATACCTGAATAATCAACCGATACAAAACATGGTAAACATTACGCCCAAAAACAGTACGCTTCGTACAGCCATCGCCCGTGCAACCGTGAAAGTCAGTCTCGAAGAAACAATCCGCGCCATTGAAGAGCGGCGCGTCCCGAAAGGGGATGTACTGTCGGTATCACGCACTGCCGGACTTTTTGCCGCCAAGCGGACCAGCGACATGATCCCCGACTGCCATCCCCTGCCTGTTGAATATACGGATATCCGTTTTACAATGAACGGTCCGGAGATTACCATTGAGGCAGAGATCCACACCATTTACAAGACAGGAGTGGAAGTGGAAGCCATGCATGCGGCATCGGTGGTCGCGCTGACTATCTATGACATGCTCAAACCCATCGACCCGTATATTACTATTGAAAAGATCGGACTGATTGAAAAAAAAGGCGGCAAGAGCCAACTGAAAGAGGCACATGAAGATTTCCATGCGGCCGTCATTGTCTGTTCAGACACGATTAGCGCAGGTAAAAAGGAAGACCGCTCCGGCAGGGTGATCATCGAAAAGCTGAATGCTGCCGGTGTAACGGTTAATCATTACCTGGTCATCCCTGACGACGCAGAACTGATCCGCAAAACGGTACTGGATTACAGCAAACAACAGATGAACCTGGTCATCATTACCGGCGGCACCGGTTTATCACCCCGCGATGTGACCCCGGAGGCGCTGATCCCGATACTGGAACGGCAGATCCCTGGCATTGAGGAAACTATCAGGGCATACGGACAACTACGTACCCCTTATTCGATGCTCTCCCGTTCCGTGGCAGGATTAATCGGAGAAACGCTTGTGCTTGCCCTTCCCGGATCCACCAACGGCGCATCCGAATCGATGGACGCCATTTTTCCGGGAGTCCTGCATCTGTTTAAAATGATCAGCGGAGGCAAGCACCACTAACACCTGACGAAATCAAACCCGCAGGAATATCTTATTCTTATACAGGTAATACAGCAAAAGCCATTCAACCGAAATCGCGCCAAGAATGATGATCCATTCTCCCCATGGACCAGCCAGCCATCCCAGGAAGAACCCCGCAATTGCGCCAAAATTGATAATCCTGGTCCCTAAGTAGATCGTGATCGAATTCATCCCGATCACTTTGAAAAAGGTTATTTTCCAGGAAGCAATCCCTCCAGTCCATTTTTTCACGTCAATGGTATAATAGAACAGCGATAACAACACGAAGCTGATCCCCGCAGTCAGCATATTGAACGGAACCGTCCAGGCAGCTTTGATGATCGGATAAAATGGTGAAAGCAGCAGGGCCACCACGATCAACGCCGCCCCGGTAATTAAAAGAATACCGGACTTACGTCCTGAAGCCGGCTTACCGTCACGGAGAATATGTCCGCCTATTGCTCCCATTAGGGTTACTGAAATGGCTGAAACGATACACAACAGACCTTCGGGGTCGAATGTTTTCCCATGCAACCGTCCGGGTAACAACATCCTATCGATCCAGGCATTAATTCCGCCTTCAGGATCCAATAATCCCGCACCATAACCCGGAACCGGAACAGCAAGCTGCAACAGGGCTATGCCTCCTAAAATGCCTGCCAGCCAAATGATCCTCCACTTCAACGTTTTGGTGTATAACACGATTATCGCAGCAAATAAATACCCCAGCCCGATTTGCCCCAGCACACTGGCAAAACGAACATCAGAAATTCCATTTTGCATCAGCTCCTTGTTCTGCAGCAAGCCATTATAAAGTATCCCGAACAGGACCAGGGTCAGTCCCCGCTTAATGACCGTCTTTAGGAGATCTTTTCGGTTGACACCTTTTTCCACCTTCGAGGTAATGGCATAAGGAATGGCAACACCCGAAATAAACATGAACAAAGGAAAAATAAGATCCTCAAAATGGAAACCTTCCCATTTAACATGATGCATCTGTTCGGCGATGGGTTGCAACCAGCCCCATTCCGTCGCAGCAGCCAGCGCCAGGATCAGGCTTCCTCCGCCGATGATCCAAAACATATCAAAACCTCGTAATACATCAAGCGAGACAAGTCTTTCAATCGTTTTTGGTTTCATAAACTGAATATTTAATAATATTGACTAAAGTAAGGTATTAGCAACTGTAAGGATAACGCCATCAGACAAATAAGATTTGGTGTTTTTCCTCAACACACCAAATCTATAATCTTTTTCGCAATCATCGATTTATTATTACTCAATATTGTACAAAATAATGACCTCTATCCAATACTTTCACGAAATTCATCCAGAAGGACCGTGGCCAGTTGTTTTGATTGATCATCGTCCATGTTTAAAACCGTATCAAGAAAGTCAATGCATTGACTACGGAGATTTTCATTCCTGTTTCCAAGAATAACCATCGAGCGATAGAAGGCTGCCTGCAACGCGGGATCTTTCATCAAAGGATAGATAACCTTAAAAAATCCCTCGAACATCTCGTCTATTGCACTCTTATCGGTCATCGCTAATCTTCCCATCATCAGCAAGCCGGTATAACGCACCCAGTGTTTTTTCCCGCAACAATATTCCAGTGCTTTGACAAACGCGAATTTTGAATATACAAAAAGATTAGCCACCGCCTGTTCTGCGATTTCAGCCGTTTCAAAGCTTTTGGTCCAGTAATCCATCTGCTCTTCACCCAGTAAATCCGGTTCTTCAAATAGAGTGGCAAGGATCATCGTTTCCCGCCATTGTTTATTCCACAGCTTTAATGAAAGCAAATGACTTTTGTCATATTGCCGGGCAAGTTCGCGCAACGAAACCACTGAAACGCCCCAATTCATGCGGTATTTGACTCCCATCGCTTTCATTTGAGCAGCCGTTTCACCGTTCTTTAAACGGCGAATCCTGGACAGAAGCTCTTGAAATATGCGATCCGTTTCCGGATTATCCAGCAGAATATCCATACAAGCAATTTAGTCTCCGTCCAAATGAAACGGGTTAGCAAATGTAGTGAATTCAGAAACCTCTTTTAATGCGTAAAAACAAAATATAAAGCTGATACAAAAAACAGAAAAACCGGGCAAAATATGTTGCAAAGCTATAAGAAATGATGTAGCTGAAAAGACCGAATGAGCTAAAAAACAGTTACTTTTAGCATGAAAAACGTCTCAATAAAAACCAAAGACTTATGCGAAAAACCGAAAAATCACAAAATCAGGCGGACACAATTGCCTTTGCTATTGGTTTGATCTTGATCATGGTACTTATCCTGATCTATCTTTTATAATTCTACCCGAAAAAGGCAATGTCCCGGATTTGCTCAACCGGGAGCCGGTTCCTCTTTCAAAAGCTTGACAAAACCAGTAAGCGCGCCGGAGAGAATCGATATAACGCTTTTGAATAACCTAAAGAAACGTTATTTATATAGAATGGGAATTTTCTTATATTTTATTTAGGAAAAATCTTCGATTCTTTATTTCTTATTTTTGTAATAAGTAGACCAATCTGCTCAACGGAAGGCATGTCCGGACTGCATGTATTTTGTCTGCGCCTCCTGAACTGAAGGACGAATATTCAAATGAAAAGCAGATGCGGCAACTAACAGAATAGCAAGTTTTTTGGGAAGCATCTTTATCCACGAGTCAACCCGGAACAGCAATTATGCCCCCATCGCCGAAGTACTGTCGATGGTTTGCCTGTATGAGTTTTTCCATTGTGTACAGGATTGTGTGCAATTATTCTTCGATTTCAGCGATTAAGTGGCGGTGAGAAGTAACTGCTGTTTTGGCTGGCTTTTTCTTGCCTGTCAGCTGAACCAGGATCAGGAGGAGACTGCGCAGGTGTATCGGGGATATTCTGTTTTCACAGTACTGTCATTAAAATACATATATTAAACCTTCCTTCAAATCGCAACCCGCCGGGGAATCAGTTGGCTTTTTACTTTTTAAATACAAAATAAACGGCCAAAATCAGGAAAATAAAGCCCAATAAATGGTTCCATCGAATTGATTCATTCCGGAACGCCAACAGGGTGAAGATCATAAAAACAACGAGGGTGATAACCTCTTGTATCACTTTTAATTGGATCAAAGAAAAAGGCCCGCCGTTTTCGCGATATCCAATCCGGTTGGCCGGGACCTGAAAGCAATATTCAAAAAGTGCAAGCCCCCAACTGATCAGAACAATCGATACCAGCCCAAGCTTATGCAATCCCTTCAATTCCCCAAACTTCAGATGTCCGTACCATGCCAGTGTCATAAATGCATTTGATATAATCAGCATTCCAATAGTGAGCAAACCCTTCATTCCCATAGCAAACAGATTAAAATAATAGCGCTGCAAAGCTATCGGAATTTTGGAAAAGAGAGAAATCAAAGCTGCTTTTTTATCCACATTTTGGGAGAGCTATTCAATTGCTGCTGAAATACCCTGTAAAAAGTACTTCGGCTGGGGAAGCCTGAACTCTCCGCTATTTCTTCCATACTGAGAGGATCTTTTAAATTTAGCAACAGCTTTTGGGCATGCTTCAGCCGGTAAGAATTGACCAGGTCCGAAAAGTTTGTATTCAGTTGCTGGTTGCCGTGATACGTATGCCCGGTTGCTTCCCATCCTCCGGGCCAGGTCGGTAATGCGTAAATCTGGCTGAGTATACAGCCGCTGGTCTTCCAACAAGGATAACAGCTTTTCTTTCAATAGAGACGTTCGGATACCGTTTCCCTCGTCAGGACAATCCATTCCTTCTCCGTTCAATGTGCCATTGCGATGGATATCTTTTTCAAAGTCGGCAATCGTGAAATCCAGCCGGAACCCAATCAGTCCGCCACAAAACAGCAAAACAGAAAATGACATTGATGGTATCGCAAGAAACCACAGCGAGTCAAGAAAAAATGATCTTCCCAATATACTTGACAATGCTGACAAGCCGGAAACAGTAACAAAGAAATAAAGCATTCCTCGTACCGGATTCAGTTCTTTCCTGTCCATATCTGAATAAAAGCCGGTCAAAAGCCGGTTATAAGACCGGATATGTCTTAACCCATAATGGAATACCGGAATGATCTGTGCGATGAAAACGCCCGGGAATAGTCAGACTCCGGATATATAAATAATAGAGCGGATAAACCGACAGCGAACAACAGGTATAAAGGCCGTCCAGCCTGGCATAGAGTCTTTGTTCTCCGTGAAAGAAAACGGCATGACACAAATAAAGTATAAAGGCAAAAAACATAAAGACGCTCAGCATTCTTTTTGCCCGGTCATAATGACGCTTGTCGACCAGCAACGCAACCAGCCAAAATGCGCACACAAACATTGGTAAAGTAGTTATTATCCCGTGTAACATTCGTTCACAATTGACTGCAAATTTAAGTACACCAAGATATATCTATATTTACCGGATATGAAACATTTCTGCCTGATAACCCAAACAACTATCCCATTATCAGATTACTCACAACCGGATACATACTAACGGACGAACCGGTAAGGCCCTGTACAATGCTTTGGCGTCAGGTTCAGGAATAACAATGCGGATCTCCGGAAAATATTCGGGAGACTTGAACAGAATTGTCTTTCCAAGGTCCTGAACAGTTTTATTCAAATTTTGAGACATCCAGAATTTTTGTCCTGCCCACCAATCCGATTTAGAAGCAGGATCGACTCCTTCAATCTGCAAAACGACCTGATT
Source organism: Prolixibacteraceae bacterium (assembly GCA_039679975.1). GTDB lineage: Bacteria > Bacteroidota > Bacteroidia > Bacteroidales > Prolixibacteraceae > JBCFBK01. Next base: position 5,235 of record JBDKTZ010000228.1, on the reverse strand, counting down.
ATCGAGATTTATTATCCAATGGACAATTTCAATTTTGGTCGTATCGATCGTTGCTGCGTCCTGAACATCGGCAGTATCTTTTGGCGCTTTTTTAATGATAAGAGGTTCCTTTGGAATAGAAGAAACAACGGTATCTGCTTTCGCCTGTTTTCCCAGTAAATGATGATACGCCGCGGGATTAAGCTGATATAAGAAGCGGTCAGCCTTAAAATCAAGCATCTTTGACTTTTTCAGCACAACCCCTTTCAGTTCGATCTGCAACGTACTGTCGAGCAGGTCGACAGACAAGCTGATAGAATCAGTCCGTGCAATTTGCAGGCGTGTTTCCAGCCAGTCTTTTTCTTTGTAAAGACGAAGCCATGCTGTGTCCTTTTCTGCATCAGCAGCAGTTAACAGTTTAACGTCGATCTGGCTGTTTATCATTTTCATTCGCTTCCGCACCCCGGAAATAGAAAAAAAAGTATACTGCAGGGCAACAACAGCTAAAACGAGATAAACTACCAACAGGAAGGGTCTGAACCGCGCAGGTAACTTAAGCATATATTTTTGATATTAAATTTATTTTAAGCCGCTCTATACGTAATGCGACACCATCTGCCTGCGAAAGTATTAGTAAATAAATACTTTTGCACCAATGGGTAATGTATTATAAGTGTCCTCCAGATCTTCATCATTCATACGGATACATCCGTGTGTAACGGGCTGTCCCAGGAAACGCTTATATAAGGTCCCGTGAATCAGATATCCATCACCCAGACTCATGGCATAATCCCCCAGTACTCCACGTTCGTACCGGGAAGGATCGTTTGCCGAAGGCACGGGCAGTCCTTCTTCAATAAATGCCCAGTCAGGCTTTCTCCACACCGGGGATACTATTTTCCCGCGAATGGAAAAAACGCCTTTGGGAGTTTGAAATACCCAATGCTTTTCATCGTTCAGCTCCAGTTTGACGTAGCTTCCTGTTGAACAAATACCGTTTCTAACGAGTTTGCCGTTTTTATAAAGAAAAAAAGTATTGTCAGAAGTATTCACTACCAGATAAGAACCGCCGGGTGTTAACCGTTCCAATTTTTTTTGGAGATTGTCAATATCGGCATTCAATGATTTAACATCAGGCACTCCTGCACCTGATGATTCCTCCACATGATGATTATTTACCGTAATCAGGAACCCTGTGTTTTTCAACCCGGGCACACCCGCAAAAACCCAAAACACGAAAGCAAGCAAGCCCGCTATAGTCAAGCCCGCAGCAAATAGCCTGCTTCCCCATTCCTCTTTTTTCACTTTAATAATTGTTAAATTGTCAAATTGCTATTCTTGCCATATTAGGTCCAACTCCAACGAACACCGTTTCCACTAATTCAAAGGGTTCAGGGACCCGACGATAACAACAGGAGTTCCGGTTGCAACCAACCTGTAAAGCACATCCATATCACTGTTTCTAAGCGCAACACACCCATCGGTCCAATCTATTCCTTTTCCTCCGGTACCATGAATTTCGATCAATCCGCCAATATCAGCACGCGAAGAGATCAGCCCGTTCCTTTTATCTTGTGCGAATCGTTTGCGGTCCTCGTCATTCGGATAATTAATCAGTAAGGCTTTGCCGAACTTCGTCCGTCCCCCCTCTTTTTTCTGGGTAATCCTGTAAACTCCTTCCGGTGTAGCCTTATCTCCCATCCTTCGTTTATGGCCCATCCAGTTAATTCCCAGCTCGGCATCAAACTGCCTGATTAGTTTACCGCTCTGATAAACCATACATGTATGGGCATATTTATCAACAAGAATTACTTTCCGCCCGCCTTTCGACATGGATATGGCCTGATTGCCATGCCTTTTCCACTGGGGAAATTGGTCAAACCATGTGGTTAATATCTCCTCCGCTTTATTATTAGAGCGGTTAATCAGCTCAGCCGCCTTCAAATAGTGCTGATAAGCCTCTTTATAACGATCGCTTTCGAGAGCGATACGCGTCTCGGAGAGTTTCATTTTGCCGATATTGTGATCTTTGATTACTGCCGACGGCAGAGGCATATGTTTATAACGGCGCTCGTAAAGGCTTGCTTTGTCATTCAGATCAGCAACTCCTTGCCGGACAAGCTTACTTGTGTTTGATGACTGTTGAATGGCTTGTTGTTCAGCCTCTTTTGCTTTTTTTGTAACCTGTTGTACAAAACCAGTCATCTTTTCAAAGTCCCTCAAAGGGAAAAAACGTTCATTCTGCACAGACCAGCAAACCATCGCAGAATCGTAAAGCTGCTGGGCCTCCTGATAAACTGATGTTGCATATACATCTGCACTCGCCTTTTTAGCTCCTGCCAATGCTTCCCGTGCAAGTCTTAATTCTTCCTGCGGAGGTTCCGGAGCCAGAAAGATTATAAGCCCTCCGGCAATAAGCAGAACAATCACTCCCCCCAATACAGTTAAAATTATCTGCTTACGTTTTCTTCTGCGCATATCATTATAATGGGTATAGGGTCGCGGCCTGACCCGATCACATGGTTACAAAAAATCCCCGAAGAAAATCTTCGGGGAAATCACTCGTATTAAATTATTCGATTTAACTACTTCTGCCCCTTTGTATATTTTGCAATCACGTCATTCAATTCAGTGTTGATTGCAACTGCTTTTTCTTTGGCAGCTTTTGCTTTATCCAAAGCACCCATTAAATCGCCGGCAGCAGACTGAGTACCAACTTCACCCATAGTCGTATCGATCAGGGCGATGTCAGCCTTAATAGCTTCCAGGGCAGCCTTTCCTTCTTTTCCCTTAGGAGCCTTAGCTACCAACTCGTTGTTTTGAGTCTGCAAAGTAGTAACTTCCGACTGAAGAGCAGCAATTTCTTGTTTTACTTCCTCTTTACGGGCTTCTGTCTTTGCGACAGCGGCAACAGCCAATTGATTTACCGTGGCTAATTTTTCTTTAATGTCGCCATAACTTGCAAAGAATTTCGATTTCTGGGCTTCAACACTTTCAGTGATAGCCTTCATCGAATCCTGAAGAGCTGCAAAGTCTTCAGCCAAATACACATCGGCACCAGCCATTTTTGCAGAATCCAGGGCAGCAAATGCAGCATCAATTTCCGCCTGCGGAACTTTTCCGCAACTACTGAATAGGACAGCAACACTTAGAGCCATCACTACAAACATCAAACTTTTTTTCATCGTCAACTAGTAAATTTAATTTTCGGTTTCAATTTCAAACGTAATGATTATATTCGTTTTGTTAAGATCATTGTTGAAATCTCAATTTAGACGAAGGATTTTATTGAAGTAACGCGGCGGGTAAAAAAAAAAAATCGATTTTTGCAGCGTAGAAAAACCCTGACAAAACTTTGGACATATAGAAAGATATTGTTGAATTTCTCAATATAAAAAGTGATTAAACAAGTAAGTTTCAAAGACCAGTATGAACGAGCATGAATTTATACATGCCAGCGATGAGGAGCTAGTACAGAAAATCGTGCAAGAGAACAAGGTCCTTCTTTTTGAAGTCCTGTACAAACGGTATTATCAAAAAGTAGTGGATAAATGCCATAGTTTTATTAAAAACCGGCATCAGGCCGAGGATTTTGCCAACGATATCTTATCAAAAGCCTATGAGAAGCTTCCCGGGTTTAAGGGAAATGCTTCTTTTTCGTCCTGGCTGTATGCTATTACCTATAACTATTCGATCGATTATTTGCGACTGAAAAAGAAATTACATTATCCCAACTGGAATAATGAACACGAAATACCGGATATTATTGATGAATCGGAAGCCGATTTGCAGGGCTTAAGTTACGAGAATCTGATGAAAATCATGGAAATGATCCATCCGGAAGAAAAAGCATTATTATTAATGAAATACCAGGATAATCTTTCAGGAAAACATATCGCTTCTACTTTGAGGATCAGCGAAGATGCTGTTAAAATGCGTCTGAAACGAGCAAGAACAAGGGTAATTTATTTGTACAAACAGTGTTTTCAGAAAGATTAATTGCCTCATGTAGTTACCTCTCACTAATTCTGCGTCTTTAAGGAAGTAAGAAATGAACCTCCGGCTTTGATCATGCAGGAGTATGACCAAAATGACCGGGTTCATATTAAAAATAGCCAATAAAATGACAAAAAAAAGAGAATACGGGCATGGATGTAAAAAATTTCTTTCTTAAAATACTCAGCGGCAGCAAGGGAACAAATATTCCTCAGGCCGTGAAAGAGGCATTCATCAAGCAATTTGATAATCCGCTAAATACTGAATGGAACAAAACCGGCAATCATTATGAAGCAGTGTTTTATAAAGATGAACTTGAGCATATCGCCGGTTACAAAATCAATGGAGAATTGCTGAACCTGAAAATTAACCTGCCACTGGATACGGTTCCCGAATCGATCCTGAACACAGTCAGGGAACATGGAGAGCTTATGAATGCCATTGCCATCCATGAAAAAGGGAAAGTTCAATATGAACTTATTGTAAGGGATGAAGAACTGATCCGATACTTTTTATTGGTCGGTTCATCCGGAGAAGTGATTGAAAAAGAAAAACTTTAGAGCCTTACATAAAATTAAGTCCGCAACAGATGAAAATTGGTTGCAGCATTTTCAAATAAAATATTATCTTTGCACCGAAATTCCCGACACGGTGGATGTAGCTCAGTCGGTTAGAGCGTCGGATTGTGGTTCCGAAAGTCGTCGGTTCGAGCCCGATCTTCCACCCTTAAAAAGGATGTCTGCCAAGGCATCCTTTTTTTCATACAAAAAGAGCTGCCCCAAGACGGAACAGCCCCCTGTAAAATAAGGATTCTTCTATTATAAAATTGAAATCTCGATATTGAGGCTAATCTGACTTTTAGCCTGAATCATGACGTTATTCAACAGTATGCCACTGGTGGAACTGGAAGCGTTTAACATACTCCTGAAAGTAACTTTTCCTGCATTGTTCCTTTCATATGAGGCAATATGTATCTCATAATCTCCCTCTTCCAGGAACGATAGCTGATAACTGCCGTCAGCATTCACCTTCGCGCTCGTTACAGACCGGGCAAACATGACGCCACTGTTCCCTTGCGCCTGAGTTTCCGTACTCTCATTATATTGTCCTTTCAGATAGGCAAAGACAACAGCTGATTCATTTGCAGCCATGCTGCTGTTAATTTTACCTTTAATCACTCCGCATTTACTTTCATCAGCCAAACGGATAGCAGCTTTCATTTCAGCACTTGTCACGAATTTGTACTCACCCGACGATCCG
>JBDKTZ010000095.1:0-9912 GCA_039679975.1 Prolixibacteraceae bacterium | reverse complement strand
TGTTAGGCATTCCTTTCTACGGACGCCACTCCTGGACGGAAGCGATCAACTACAAAAAGATCCTCGAACTTGACGCCCAATCTTATAAAATCGACAATTGGGACGATGCGGCTTCTGTTCCGTACGTCACTAAAAATGGAGTTTACTATTGCGGATACGACAATGAGAAGAGTATCGGAATTAAAGGAGACTGGGTTCTGAGTAAAGGAATGAAAGGCCTGATGTTCTGGGATTATGACGGTGACGACGCTCAGGGTACATTAGGAAAAGCCGTCTGGAAATCGGTAATGAAAGGCGAATAATCACGATCTTCCTGATGCCCGGTAAGAGATCCGTTAAAACCAATTTCCGGCTTCAATGGTGAGTATCGGGACAAAGGGATAAAAAAAAGAGTATGGCTGTAATCGGAATCGATTTGGGAGGTACGAAAATAAGCGCCGCCCTTTTCCGGACAAACGGGAGAATGGAAGGTTTCCGGAAAGTGCTTCTTCAGAACAGGAAAGGGAAAGAAGTCGGTGAACTGGTCAGGGCACAGTTGCGCTCCCTGATCCGTGAAAAAGGGAGAGGGACCGACCCGGTCACTTCTGTCGGCGTTTCTGTGCCGGGGATCTTCAACAGGAATACCGGCAGGGTTTGGGTACCCAATATTGAAGGATGGAAAGATTATCCGCTGATGGATGAGCTGACGGAAGCTGTCAAAGATGAGCCTGTAACCGTCAGTATAGCGGATGACCGGAGTTGTTATATAATGGGGGAAACCTGGAAAGGTAAGGCAACGGATTGTAAAAATGCAATATTCCTTGCTGTCGGTACGGGGATTTGTGCCGGCATATTGATTGATGGAAAAGTTCTCCATGGAGCCGGCGGTATTGCCGGCTCCATTGGTTGGCTTGCCCTGAGTAAGCTTTACGAAGAGAAGTATATTCCCTGTGGCTGTAATGAATATTATGCATCCGGCGAAGGTTTAACACGGTATGCCGGGGAGGTAATGGCTTGCAGTCCCGGATATGAAGGCGTTTTTCTGCAGGAAGAAGTCAGCGCGTACAACCTGATCAGGGAATATGGGAACAACGACGAGATCGCCGTGAAAGTGATCCGTAATGCGATTGAGTACTGGGGAATGACAGTGGCCAACCTGGTCAGTATTTTCAACCCTGAAAAGATCATTTTCGGAGGTGGTGTTTTTGGTGAAGCTGTCCGCTTTCTGGATCAGATCTATGCAGAAGCAAAAAAATGGGGACAACCGGTCGCGATGGAGCAGGTTACGCTGGAAGCATCCGAAACAGGAGCGATGGCTGGTCTTTACGGAGCCGCTTACCTGGCAATGAACCCATATTAAAGGATCCATATGAGCAAGACAACACTGCAATTTACAGCGACCGGACTGGTCATGATGCTGTTCGGGATCACCATGGTGGTTGTGGGGACCATCAACGACTTTCTGACCTCTGAATACAAGGTCGATAAATTATTTATCGGGTTTTGTGCTTCCATGCTGACTTCGGGGATCCTGGCCGGTTCTTTTTTGTTTGGTTCGGCAGCCGAACGGTTCGGCTATAAGCGGATCATGCTTTTGGGCGTGCTGATGGTCATTGCGGGGGTCGCGGGAATCGTACAGCTCGGTCATATTGCGGTGATCCCCTACCTGTTTCTGCTGACCGGGATGGGCGGAGGGGTCATTAACGGGGTGACCAACCTGGTCGTGGCCGTGCTCTATCCGGTGAACACCGGCGCCTGGTTAAGCCTCTTAGGGGTATTTTATGGTATTGGGGCGTTCGGTCTGCCGTTACTCACGTCCGTTTTACTAGAACAGGGTTGGGGATACCGCTCCATTTTGACCTGGGTCGGAGTAAGCCTGCTTATCCCCTTTGTTTTTGTTCTGGTATTGCGGTTTCCTGAAGTGAAACGGTCGGGAGGTATTGCAATGAAAGCGTATCTCAAATTTTTTACGCATCCGGGCGTTCTTTTCATCGGTATGTTCCTGTTTTTCCAAAGCGCCGTTGAAGCGATCGTTCCGACCTGGACGCCCACTTATCTCAAAGAGACGTTCCGGGTTGAATATTCAGGCGCCCTTTATGCCATAACCGTTAGCTGCATCAGTATTGCAGTGGCCAGGCTTTTTCTGAGCCAGATCCTGAAAAAGGTGTCCTCCTTCCGGGTAGTCCTGGCAAGCTTGCTCGTCGTGATCGCGGGAATTTTCCTATTGGAAGTAAGCGGGTCATTCCGGACGGGACTGGCGGGAGTCGCCCTTATCGGGCTGGGGCTTGCGGCATCCTTTCCGGTCATGCTCGATTATACTGCCGGGAAATATCCGGAACACACGGGAACTGTATTCAGTATTGTCATCGGAATAGCGCTGACCGGCAATATCCTGCTGAACCTGCTCACCGGGTATATCTTACAATCGTTTGGTGTGAATAAATTAAATAGCTTATTAATTCTTTTTGTTTTGATCATGATCGCGTTGTTATATGCGATCAATTATAGAATAATTAAAAAATGACAATTATGTTAGCAAAAGAGTGGTTGAATAATGCCCATGGCATTATGAACAAAATTGAAGAGACCCAACTGGAAAACATTAAAAAGGCGGCAGAGATCATGGCCGATTCCATCGAAAAAGAACGGTGGGTTCATACCTTCGGCTGTGGCCACGCCACCTTACCCATTCAGGATATGTATCCCAGGATCGGAGGTTTTGTGGGTTTTCATCCCATGCTGGAATTACCATTGACCTTCTTCACCAATATCACGAAGGGAATGAGCGTGCAGAATTTTGTTTTCCTGGAACGGGTCGAAGGTTACGGAACAGAGATCATGAAAGGTTATACCTTCCATAAGGATGACTGCTTCTGGTTATTTTCACATACCGGCATCAATGCTGTAAATATTGACATTGCATTGAAAGTGAAAGAAATGGGAAATAAACTGATCGTTTTCGGATCGGCGGCCGAAGCCAAAGGAAAACAAACCCGGCATTCAAGCGGAAAGACGCTTTTTGATCTGGCCGACGTGGTGGTCGATACCTGCGTGCCAATCCAGGATGCCTGCGTGACATTAAAGAACCATTTCGACAAGGTGGGACCGGTATCGACCATGGCTTTTGTTACAGCCGTCTGGATGACGGTACTGACGACGGCTGAAATCCTTGCCGACCGCGGGGTTAAGCTTTATATCCATCCTTCTCACAATGTGCCGGGCGATACTACGGCGAAGGAACGTCTTGAAGAATGCCTTACCGTTTATAAAAAAAGAGTGGCAGGAGTTTAGTTCGTTACAGCAGTTTAATTGAATGATCAGGGGCATGCCCGCAAACTGCAGGAAAGCCTTTTTTGGGTATGGCCGCAGGTTTCCCCTGATCATTCCAACGAGTGTCATACAAACCGGGAACTTACGTAAACAAATTAGTCATCATGAAAACATTTATTTTAGTGATCATCGCCTTTGCGATCCTGTCGTGTAAATCCGGTCCGGAAAACAGCTGGATCAGGATCAACCAGTTGGGGTATATGCCGGATGCTGTCAAAACAGCGGTCCTGGTCAGCAATTCCGATATCCGGATCAGTCAGTTCTCCGTGCTGCGGGCTTCCGACGGTCAGAAGGTTTATTCGTCCGATCAGGTTGCAGCATTCCCGGAATGGGGAGCATTTAAAAAGGGTTACCGGCTTAATTTTTCTGAAGTGTCGGAACCGGGAGAATATTATATAAAAACGAAGAATATCGAGTCGCCTGTTTTCAGGATCGGTCATGACGTCTATTCCGGAACGGCCGACTACATTCTGAATTATATGCGTCAGCAACGTTGCGGCTACAATCCCTTTTTTAAAGATTCCTGCCACCAGAAGGACGGGTTTATCATTTTTCATCCGGACAAAAGCAAAGATTCTACCTGGATCGATGTGCGGGGAGGATGGCACGACGCTACCGATTACCTGCAATATGTAACGACATCGGCCAATGCGGTATACCAGATGCTCTTTGCCTGTCAACAGAATCCGGCGGTCTTTGCCGACAAGTACCAGGCCAATGGCGATGAAGGAAGTAACGGGATACCCGATATCCTGGATGAAGCCCGTTGGGGGCTTGACTGGTTGGACCGGATGAATCCCTCGGCCGAAGAGATGTATAATCAACTGGCCGACGATCGTGATCATATCGGCTTTAAACTGCCGCACAACGATACGGCCGATTATGGCCGGGGAAAAGGACAGGGCAGACCTGTTTACTTTTGTACCGGAAAACCCCAGGGGTCGGAGCAAAACAAAAACAGGGCCACCGGTATCGCTTCAACCGCCGGCAAATATGCGTCAGCCTTTGCGCTCGGAAGCCAATTGCTTGAAAAGTATGACCCGGAATTTGCCGCAAAGATCAGGAAAAAGGCTTTTGACGCCTATGAACATGGTAAGCAAAACCCCGGTGTATGCCAGACTGCACCGTGTGTCTCTCCGTACTTTTATGAAGAGGACAACTGGGTTGACGATATGGAACTTGCCGCTGCCCAGCTTTATGTGCTCACAAGAGAGGAAAAGTATCTGAACGATGCCACCGCCTATGGAAAACAGGAACCTGTTACACCCTGGATGGGCGCCGACACAGCCAGGCACTATCAGTGGTACCCCTTCATTAACCTGGGACATTATTACCAGGCCTATGGGTATCAGCACGGCGATCAGAAGTTATTTGACGAATATTTCCGGGAAGGAATGGATAACGTTTATGAAAGAGGGAAAAGCAACCCGTTCCTGATCGGCATACCGTTTATCTGGTGCTCAAACAACCTGGTTGCAGCCATCGCGACGCAATGTAACCTTTATCGCAAAGAGACCAACGACAACCGCTACCGGGAAATGGAACAATCGCTTGTTGACTGGCTGTTCGGTTGTAATCCATGGGGAACTTCAATGATTATCGGGATCCCTGAAAAAGGAGATTTTCCTTCTGACAGCCATTCTGCTGTTGTTTCCATGTTGAAAAAACAACCTGTTGGCGGACTGGTCGATGGCCCTATTTATCGAACCATATTCGGAAATTTGAAGGGTGTTCATCTGGCGCAGGAAGACCCGTATACACCCTTTCAGTCGTACGTTGTTTATCATGACGATTATGCCGACTATTCCACCAATGAACCGACAATGGATGGTACGGCCTCGCTGTCATACTTATTATCTTCGCTGGAGGCTGAAGGGAAGCGTCAATGAACAACCAGTAGCAACAACGTGTTAGAATCGCGACAGGACATATCACCGGACAGAAAACCGGCTTTAAAATGCGATTTTTTATACTGGTTTTAATAGTTTTGCGCACGAAAGAGCAGTTGGAATCAAACGCGATATAAAATGATAAATAGCTACAGAATTACAAACGGAACGATTATTTTAAAGGATTCAATTTTGGACCATCATGACCTGGTTGTTGAAGATAATATTATTACAGCGATTACACAAGATCAGGACAAGTATAGAAATCTTGAAACCATCGATGCGGACGGGGCGTATATTTCTCCCGGTTTTGTCGAGCAGCACTTTCACGGATGCGGAACTTACGGTTTCGACATTCTGGCTGAATCCGATCTGTATCATATCATTGATTTCCTGAAGTCGAGGGGGATCAATACTTTCGTACCCACCTTCCAGTGGAATGAAAAAGTAGTGAACGATGTGGCCGGCAGAATAAAAGAGTCTGCTTTTTTACAGTACTATATCCCGGGCATTTATATTGAAGGGCCTTTTATCAGTAAAGAAAAAAAGGGAGGGATTTCGGCCGATTATATCCGCGATCCGGACATGGAGCTATTAAAGAAAATCATTCATGATACCCGGGGATTGTTAAAGCTGATGACCATTGCCCCGGAGAAAGAGGGATCCAGGGCAATATTCGACTGCCTGAATCAAAATGGCATCGTTCCTTGTTTTGGACATTCGAACTGCGAAATAAAAGACGTCTTTCTAACCGGTCAGTACAAAACCAGCGTTACGCATCTGTTTAATGCCATGTCGCCTGTATCGCATCAGAGAAGTGGCCTGGCCATGTTCCCTTTTATCAACCGGAATACGTTTTTCGAGTTGAACGGAGATGGTGTTCATGTCAATGACGAAGCAATGAAGATGTGTTACCGTAACTTAAATAAGGAAAGGCTGATCCTGACTTCCGATGCGGTTGTTTCTGCCGGTTTGGAATACGGCGAATACATATCTTACTCGAGGCCTATTGTCTCCAACGAAAAAGGGGTGAGGTATAAGGAAAATCATGTGCTGATGGGATCGAACCTGCTGGTGAACGATATCCTGAAACGATTTATCACCTTGACCGGCGCTCCTGTTTGGGAGGCCGTCCGTTTCGTTTCCTACAATCCCTGCGTCCTTCTTGGCATCGACGACAAGAGAGGCAGCATTGAAACGGGCAAGGAAGCCGACCTGATCTTGCTGGATCAGGATTATCAAGTGATCCGGAATTTTAAACAAGCAGTCCAATGACCTCAGGCAATCCGATTACAGCAGGTCGTCCGGACTTTTCAGACAGCCCGGTTGCTGCAGGCGGTTCGGATGCTTCATCCGGCCCGCTTGCTTTAACTGGTTCCACTCAACGTACTCCTGTCGGTTCCGTTGATTCATCTGGTTCAATGACCTCAGGCAATCCTGAAACATCAGCCGGTCCGGTTATTCCGGAAGATTCGGGCGCTTCAAATAATAGGTTGATTACAAGTAATTTAATATCTTATCCGTTTGAAGCAAATGAGAGAACCCGACCTGCCAGGATCTTGTCTGTCGATATCATGAGAGGACTCACCCTCTTTTTGATGCTTTTTGTCAATGACCTTTACGAGCCCGGTGTTCCGTCCTGGTTGGTACACACCAAAGCCGACGTCGACGGAATGGGTCTGGCCGACTGGGTTTTCCCCGGCTTTTTATTTATGGTGGGGATGTCCGTCCCTTTCGCTTTTGCTGCGCGCCGCAAAAAGGGGGCAGGTACCGGGCAACTCCTGCAACATATCCTGGTGAGAACGGTCAGTCTGCTGATCATCGGGGTAATGATGCTGAATGGCGGACGAGTCAATGCAGAACTGACCGGGATCAGCCATTCGTTTTGGTCCATCCTGGTACTCATTTCTGTTTTTCTTGTCTGGAACAGCTATCCGGATCATTCAAAATATCAGAAACTGTTCTTCGGATTAAAACTTTTGGGTATTGCCGGACTGATCACGATGGCTGTAATCTTCAGAGGCGGAGAACCCGGTCATGTCCAGTGGCTGAGAACAGGCTGGTGGGGGATCCTTGGACTGATTGGCTGGGGCTACCTTGTTTCGTCCGTTTCTTTTTTGCTGGCCGGCGAACGGCTTGGCGTGAACATTCTGATTGCTCTCTTTTTCGTAATGCTGAATATCTTTTCCCAGCTTGGATGGCTTGGTTTTCTTGATTTCGCCAGGCCTGTGTTGGGAACCATTATTGACGGGAATGTTCCGTCTATTGTCATGGCTGGTCTGGTGATCGGCCTGCTGGTGAAAAAACAAGGCAATAATCACCGGAAATTGATTTTGTGGATCGCTTCTGCCGGCATTGTTTGCCTGCTTTCCGGCTTTGTTTTGCGACACTGGTTTATCCTTTCCAAGATTTATGCGACTCCCAGTTGGGGCATGGTTTGTAACGGGATCAGTATGCTGGTTTTTGCGTTGTTGTTCCATGTCGTTGACGTGTTGAAAAAAGAACGGTGGACAAGGGTGTTTTTGCCGGCCGGACGAAATTCATTGACCACTTATCTGGCTCCTGATCTGATTTACTATCTGATCTGGGGTATTGGCGTGCCTGTTCTGATCTATAAACAGGATGCCATTCCGGTTCTGGCCGTTGGCGGCTCATTGCTTTGGGCGTTGGCGATGATCGGTTTCACCGTTTTGCTGTCCCGGATGAACATCCGCCTTCGGTTATAAATGAGTGGACTGGATATCAGTCTGTCCCAATTGTCTGCCATTGGGCTTCTGGTTCATCCGGTATCAGGCTTCGGGTCCGTCCCAAATTGAACGTGTGGTCTGTCCAAAATCAGGCAGGGGAACTGCAAGGTTTATTTTTGAACGATTTTTTTCCTTAATTTGCATTCTCTTATGCGGCGCTTATGTCTGATTTTGAGCGAATATTCAAAAAATATCACCTGCCACTCTTGTTATACGCCAGGAAATTTGTGGAGAATGAAGACCTTGCACTGGATATGGTACAGGATGTTTTCACGACGCTCTGGGAAAAAAAGAGAATGGATACGAATGAAGAATACCTGAAGGCTTTTCTTTTTCATGCGCTCCGGAATAACTGCCTCAATCACCTGAAACATGAGGCTGTGATCCAAAAACATAAAGAAGTCCATCTGGCAAGCCTGGCGCTGACAGAAATGGAATATTATAAAAGCGGCGAACAGAGCCTTATTGAGAAAGAGGATAAGGATAAAATAGATAAGGCGATCAGTTTGCTTTCAACGGTTCATCGGGAGGTAATCGAACTCAGTCGCTTCGAGGGACTTAAAAACAAGGAGATTGCAGAACGTCTGAATATCCCGCTCAGGACCGTTGAAACACGTTTGTTCCGGGCTTTGTCTGCCCTCCGTTCCAGCCTCTCGGAAAAAACTTTTGTCTCGCTTTTTTTGTCTGGAAATCTGATAATCCGGGCATTTGACAATCCGGGTATCTGATAACCCCGAAAAAAAATCCGTTTTGATGACGTAATTTTTCCTCTCTCGTTGTGTTTGGTGTATACAACATTGGATGATATGGATAGGAAGGATCACGAACAGCTGATTGCCCGTTATTTAAACGGAGAGCTTTCAGGCGAGGATACAGCCGGATTACTCGATTGGATTAACGGGAGTGCCGCGAACCGCAAACTATATATGGAGATCAAGGATACCTGGGATGTGGCTGTAGAAAATAAAGACAGGCAAGCTGAACAGCTTTTACTTTTTTATAAAAAGCAGGCGCAAAAGAAGAGAAGGACCAGTCCTGCGGTTTGGGTCGTTTTGTCATCTGCTGCTGTATTGATACTTGCCCTCCTGTTTGGGGTGTTGACGCCGAAAACGCCTTTGCTGACCACTCAGTTCGAATCATTTACCGTACCCATGGGGTCCCGCTCCAGTCTTGTATTGGCCGACGGAACAAAAGTAAACCTGAACTCAGGCAGTAACCTGACGCTCGACGAGCAGTTTTCTTCGCGGAACAGGACCGTCCGGCTAACGGGTGAAGGCTTTTTTGAAGTGAAAGCAGACAGCCGGCATCCGTTTACTGTGAAAACTGAAAAGTTTGACGTTATTGTTACCGGAACCAAATTTAATATCAGCAGTTATGCAGACGACCGGAACAACAGTGCAGCGCTCCTGGAAGGAAAAATTACATTTGCTTTAGACGATAAACAGGATTTTGTACTTGAACCCGGGCAAAAATTCAGCATTGACCGCCTTACCAGGAACACAACTCTGGAGGTAGCTGACAGCATGTCGGAAATGGCTTGGGTGAATGGTGAATTTGTGTTTAAGGAAATTCCTTTTCCTGATCTGATCAGGCGTCTTGAACGTTGGTACGATGTAACGCTGGTGTATCCGAGTGAAGCCTTCGATTCGATGATATACTCGGGGAGCTTTAAGCACCAGGAAACGATCTGGCAGGTGCTCGATGCATTAAAACTGACGACACCCATTGACTACCGGAAAAGAAACTTTCGTGAATTTGAATTAATATACCGGCCTATGTAAAAATAAAGGAAAGACGGAATGTCGCCACAACACTCCGCCTTTGAAAAACAATCAAATAGTAATTGTCTTAACAGTTCAAATGTATGAAAAAAAAACGAAACAAAGGGGATGATGGCCCATGGGCTGATCTTTCCAAAACCTATCGGATTATGAAATTGATGTGCTTGTTTATGCTGGTGATGTTGA
>JBDKTZ010000400.1:0-46075 GCA_039679975.1 Prolixibacteraceae bacterium | reverse complement strand
GAGCTTTTAGTGTGGGGAGAGCAGGATTCGAACCTACGAAGGCATGAGCCAGCAGATTTACAGTCTGCCCCAGTTGGCCACTTTGGTATCTCCCCGTATACACGATCAGTTTTTCAGACTACAGGATCGTCAGATTCCCAGACATTCAGACTATCAGATTACAGCTTTTTACCTGGATATCTGAATATCGTCTGAACATCCGAATATCCGTTTGTCCGGATATCCGAAGCTGAACATCAAATTATCAGAACTTGAGCCGGATCTCAGATTCGAACTGAGGACCCCGAGATTACAAATCACGTGCTCTGGCCAGCTGAGCTAATCCGGCAAACATCAGACTCACTTTTTATCGTGCCAAATCCCCGGCAAATCATCCCAAAAGTATGTTTCACAGGGGATCTGGCGCTAAAGCCTTGATTCTTCGGGGGCTTCTCCGAAAAGAGTTTGCAAATGTATAAATATTTTTGATTACTTCACAAGTTCTCCTGCATTTTTTGAAATTATTTTTCCTTCAGCTTTTCCTTAAATTTGGAGAGTTGTTTTCGCAAAGCATCAACAGCAAGATCAATGGCTTCCTCAAAGGTGTCAGCCTGTTTTTTCGCGAACAAATAATCGTTATTTGCAGGGATGGAGAGCTTTATCTCTGCTATCTTATTATTAGAAGTTTCGGGTTTTGCTACTTTCAAGATCACCTCACCGGAAATAATCCCGTCGAAAAAAGTATCCAGTTTACCGGTCTTTTTGATTGCAAAGTCGACCAGTTTTTGATCTGGTGTAAAATGAATCGAATTGACATTAATATTCATAACTTTTCCTCCTATTGGTTTAAGCTCTGGGATGAGCTTGTTTGTAAATCCGTTGTATCTTCTCTGTTGATGTGTGTGTGTAAATTTGGGTTGCAGCCAGGTTACTGTGTCCCAAAAGTTCTTTTACAGCATTCAGATCCGCTCCCCGGTCAAGTAAATGAGTGGCATAAGTATGTCTGAGCACATGAGGGCTCTTTTTTTCAAGAGTGGTAACCAGTGAAAGGTATTTCTTAACTACCCGGTAGATTAGCTTTTCATAAACCGGCTTACCTTTCGAGGTCACGAATAATGACGGACTGCCATCAGGAAATTCAGTGTCTCTGGCCAATAAATATTCATTGATCAGGGTATTCATACTTCGGGGATACGGCACAATTCGCTCTTTATTGTTTTTCCCCAGAACTTTCAGCAAACACTCTGATTGCAGAATATTGGATTCCTTCAGATTTTTCAGTTCCGAAAGACGCATTCCGGAACCATAAAAAAGACTGATGATCAGTTTATCCCGGACATTTTCAAAATCCTTTCCGAAATAACCGTTATCGAGCAAGACATGCAGACTGTTCTCATCAACAAAATAAGGAAGTTTTTTAGGCACCTTTGGCGTGATCACCATGTCTGCCGGAGACGACTCAATGAGCTCCTGCCGCATCAAATATTTATAAAAAGACTTGAGTGTCGTTACTTTCCTGACCACGGTTTTAGGTACGTCTCCAGACTCCATCAGAGATACGATCCACTCCCTGATCACTTTTCTGTCAATTTTAAGAATGTTAAAATCCCCGACCGTTTTGAATAAAAATCTTTCAAACTGATCGAGGTCATTCTTATAGGCGACTATCGTGTGGTCTGAACACCTTTTCTCGAACTTCAAATATTTCAGAAACGATTCCTGATAGGACATAGAACCCCCTCTTTAGCACATCCAGGAATCAGACTAAAAAGAAACTAGTCTTCCTGACGTTGCAATTGTTGAATATAAACGGCTTTTTTCACCTCTGTTCTTCTTTCAACTGAAGGTTTTGTAAAAGCCTGACGTTCGCGTAACTCTTTAATTACACCTGTCTTCTCGAATTTCCTTTTGAATCTTTTCAGGGCTCTTTCGATATTTTCGCCTTCTTTAACCGGAATAACGATCATATTTTTAAATTTTATCTGTTAAATTTTGAGCCGCAAATTTAGGAATTCTGGATTACTAATCAAATTTATCATCAAAAATTTAAAATTAAAAGTAAAGCTTCTCCTTTCTTTTTCAAGAAAAACAAAATCAGTTCCCTTTAGTTTGAAAATAAGGGTTAACTTTTTTGAAAACTTCACTGCTCAGTACCGAATCTGTGAGCAAAAGGAATTTATCTTCTATAAATCCGGTTTTGTCCCTGTAATCAATCATCCGGTTTGCATCTTTCCATTCCAGATAAGGATGCTTCGCCAATTCACGGGCGTCAGCAAAGTTTATATTGATCAATCTCAGCGCAGTCGAATCGATAATCAGTTGATCTGCTATTCCTGAGAAAGTTTCAGGTGTCAGTCCGTATACTTCTTTCAGTTGTCCGGGTTCATAAAAGCCTCCAAGCAAATCTCTGTATTTGATGATCCGTTCAGACAACACGGGACCTATGCCGTACAATTTTTTCAGATCAGCAGCGGTAGCGCGATTAATTTCCAACCCGGGAGCCGGAGTGACCGTTTTGGACATGGCAACTGCTGAATCCTGGTATCCCATTCGGGATCTGGACGCAACATCAGTCGAAACGACCGGATTTGATTTGATGGTAATAAACGGTTCAATCAACGCATAAACAGAATCATTCATCCCATAAATCTTACGGACATCTTCCCTGTTTCTAAAGGATCCGCCGTGCCTCCGGTATTTGAGCATATTTTGTTTAACCCCAAAAGGCAAAGAAAGATTTTCCAATGTTGCTGAATCAATGGTATTGGGATCAAAAAAGAAATATGCACTTGCCTCCTGGTTACTCGTTTGCTGCCGCTCCAATTCGGCGACCAGTTCTTCAAATCGTTTCCTGTCGGCAGCCGCAGGCCTTTCAAAATAAAAGATCAGGCGGTCGGCGATCAGGATGGCTGTCATCAACACGATCAGGATCATTATTCCGATCCGTTCACCTTTTGAGAATGAAAAATACTCCCTGATGATTTGCCGTAGCTTCATGATTGCAATTACGGATATAAGTTACAACAAAATCCGGGTAAATCAAATCCGGGGTATTCATTTTCTGTGGTCAAGCATGTCAATTTCATAAAAAGCAAATCCCGGGAACTCAAGTTCCAAAAGGCTTTGGAATTTGGGTCCCGGGATTTGAAATCGGAATTTAATTTGTTGTTTTAGTCTCTGCCTAAACAATTTAAGTTTTCAAAGGCTTCTTTCAGGCGGGCCGTCATCGCCTCTTCTCCTTTTCTCAGCCAGACACGCGGATCATAGAATTTTTTATTGGGCTTATCTTCACCTTCCGGGTTGCCGATCTGTCCTTGTAAATAGGGACGATTGGCAGCTTCATAGGCGCGAACGCCATCCCAGAAAGCCCATTGCGTATCGGTATCGATATTCATCTTGACCACACCGTAGGAAACAGCCTCCCTGATTTCTTCTGCTGAAGATCCGGAGCCTCCGTGAAAAACGAAATTAACCGGTTTAGTATCATTCAGTTTAAACTTTTCGGTAATATACCGTTGTGAAGCATTCAGGATTTTGGGAGTAAGTTTAACATTCCCTGGCTTATAGACACCGTGAACATTTCCAAAGGCAGCGGCAATCGTGAAATTTGGACTGATTTGAAGTAATTCTTCGTAAGCATAGGCCACCTCATCGGGTTGTGTATATAACGCTGCATTATCAACGCTGCTGTTGTCAACGCCATCTTCCTCACCACCGGTTACACCCAGTTCAATTTCGAGCGTCATCCCGATTTTGCTCATCCGTTCGAGATATCGTTTGCTGATTTCAATATTTTCGGAGAGAGGTTCCTCGGACAGATCCAGCATATGGGAGGAAAATAACGGCTTTCCTGTTTCAGAAAAATGCTTTTCACCGGCCTCCAGCAATCCGTCGATCCAGGGAAGCAACTTTTTAGCCGCATGATCGGTATGGATAATCACACGAACACCATACAGCTCAGCCACCTGATGAATATATTTAGCCCCTGCAATTGCTCCGGCGATTTGTGCTTTCTGCCCTTCCAGCTTTAAGCCCTTCCCCGCATAAAACTGGGCACCCCCATTCGAGAACTGAATAATAATTGGCGACCCAACCAGTTTTGCCGCTTCCAGTGCTGCATTGACGGAACTTGAATTCACCACATTCACTGCAGGCATAGCAAACTGCTCTTCCCTGGCTATTTTAAAAAGCAGTTGAGTATCCGAGCCGCTAACG
The DNA here is from genome assembly GCA_039679975.1 of Prolixibacteraceae bacterium. Lineage (GTDB taxonomy): Bacteria > Bacteroidota > Bacteroidia > Bacteroidales > Prolixibacteraceae > JBCFBK01. Next base: position 41,881 of record JBDKTZ010000400.1, on the reverse strand, counting down.
ACTCCGACTTTAATCTGATCTGAAATTTTTCCCATTGCTCTGTTTTAATTTTAAGGTTGACTACCCCCAAGAACTGGTGAGCCGGGAAAATGTTCATTGCAAATTGTTAAGCTTTTCTAAAATAAGACACTCCCATTTTATTTTGTACCCTCGAATGCCAATTTATTGCTATTATTGTGCTGGTTTTAGGGAAACCGCAGAAATGACGGTTTTCGGACAAAAACCAAAAAAACCAGCTTTATTATCAACTAATTATTTAAACAATATGGCAGTTAGTTACAAAGAACTGGGGCTCGTTAACAGCAAGGAGCTCTTTAAAAAAGCCGTTGACGGAGGATATGCCATTCCGGCCTATAACTTCAACAACATGGAACAGCTTCAGGCCATTCTCCAGGCCTGTGTTGAAACAAAATCGCCTGTCATCCTGCAGGTTTCCTCAGGTGCACGAAAATATGCCAATGCTACTCTCTTAAGGAATATGGCCCGCGGAGCGGTTGAGTATGTAAAGGAATTAGGATATGAAATCCCAATCGTCCTGCACCTGGATCATGGCGATACATTCGAACTTTGCAAAGATTGCATTGACAATGGCTTTTCTTCGGTCATGATTGATGGCTCTCATCATTCTTACGAAGACAACATCGCGTTGACAAAAAAAGTGGTTGAATATGCCCATGCGCACGGAGTAACCGTTGAAGGTGAACTAGGCGTTCTTGCAGGTATTGAAGATGAAGTTTCGGCAGAACATTCCAGTTATACCCAACCCGAAGAAGTGGAAGATTTTGTCAGCAAAACAGGCGTCGATTCACTGGCTATTTCGATCGGTACTTCTCATGGTGCCAACAAATTTACTCCTGAACAGTGCACCAGGAATGAAGATGGAGTATTAATTCCGCCCATGCTCCGGTTCGATATCCTGGAAAAAATTGAAAAACGGATCCCTGGCTTCCCGATTGTACTTCACGGATCCTCTTCTGTTCCGCAGAAGTACGTTAAAATGATTAACGAAACCGGCGGCAAAATGAAAGATGCCGTAGGTATTCCTGAGGAATGGCTGCGTCGCGCTGCCAAATCGGCTGTCTGTAAAATCAATATTGACTCCGATGGTCGTCTGGCAATGACTGCTGCTATTCGCAAGGTATTCGTTGAAAAACCGGCTGAATTTGACCCCAGAAAATATCTGGGACCTGCCCGTGATGAACTGAAGGAACTCTACATGCACAAAAACGTAAACGTGCTGGGATCGGCCTATAAAGCCTGATCACCTGCCCTACGATATGGAAAAGGATGGCCTCGGTCATCCTTTTTTCATGGAGCAAAGAGCAAAAAGCGGAAACCGGAGAACGGAGACCGGAGACAGGAAAACGGGGAAAGGAGGAAGGGCTTTTGAAGCCTAAGCGTCGAAGCGTTAAAAATTTTGGCTTCGTGAAGCATCAGAAAAAAATTCTGTCCGACGACCAACGGGAGAAGTTTAATTTTTTTCACTGAAACGAAGCCAAAATTCAGCGCAGACGGTGTCGCGACAAAAGTCCTGCCGCCTGTGACCTCGGGCAAAGGGCATAGAGCATGGAGCAAAGCGGAAAGCGGAGAACGGATTGCCGGATCCTCAGACTGTCTGAATGTCCGAACATCCGAATATCCGATCAGAACGGGTATCCAATGGCAAATGAAAGATTAAAATGATCAGCCTGAATTGGATAATTCCCTATAATTAACCGTTTGCCTGACTCAAGAGACGGATCCCTGAGTTTCATTCCAAGGTCGAGCCGGAAAATAAAATAGTTAAAATTAAACCGCAGCCCTGTTCCTGTGCCGACCGCAATCTCCTTGTAAAACTTGTCGAGCTTAAAGACCGCTCCCTCGCGGTTATCATTTTTATTAACAGCCCAAATATTGCCGGCATCTAAAAAGAAAGCACCTTCAACACGCCCCAGGAGACGAAAGCGGTATTCCAAATTACTCTCCAATTTAATATCGGCCGACTGGTTGGGGTAGGCGTCGGGAGAAGCTTTATAGGTGCCAGGTCCCAGGGTTCTCACCTGCCAGGCCCGGATACCATTAGCTCCTCCGGTAAAGTACTTCTTTTCGAAAGGCAGCTGATCAAAATTTCCGTAAGGCAAACCTACCCCCATAAATAATCTTCCTATTACCGAATTATATTCATCGAGCATGCGCCCGTAACGATATTCAAGATCAGTCTTGAGATATTGAGCAAAGCGTGTACCGAAAATCTGATAATAACTCACAGGCTCGCCGGTGATGGTATCAATTTCCGTCCTCTTCGCCCTGTCGGTTAACTCGGCAAGAGCTGAAAAGAGATTACCTGCCGACTCGAACGACCATTTAAAATAGCGGTAATTCTCTCTGCGCCCAATATTCTGGGTATTATCGACCCGGGTATAACTCAATGCGGAGATCAAATGGTCGGTATAACTGCTCTTAATGTAAAGGTCTTTTATGGAATTGATAAAATCTTCGTTAAACTCATATAGATTGACGTAATTAAAATCAACCAGATTCAGGTAATGCGTCCGGAAAGGTTTGCTTTTCCAGTTATAACCAAACCGGAAATTGGTGATCGTGCGGGTATAGTCGGGCCGGCGCTGATAATTGTATCCCAAGGTAAAATTTGTTTGAGGTACCTGAAAATTGAAAAAATTTTCTCCTTTTACCGGGTTTAAGAATTTAGGTAAGGTTAAAGATCCCTCAATCCCGTATTCATGGGTATTGAAATTAAGATTGCTCTCGTTCACAACAGCCTGCTGCCTTTCAAAAGCGCCCTTCAGCGTGATATTGAAAATTTCCGCTCCCTTGAACAGATTACGGTGCTGATAGTTCAGATTACCTGCAATACCAAGGTTACCGGAAGAATTGGTTCCTTCCAGGTCGACCGAAAATCCCTGACGGGGAAGAGGAGACAACTGAAACCTGCTATCCAGTACGCCAATGGAATCATTCCCGAGAGAGTCAACGATATCAAAATTCAGATTAACCATCCTGAATTGTTTGATCTGGTTCAATGAACGATACGTCTTCTCGACATTTCTCAGTGAATAAAAACGCCCGTCCCTGATCCGGTTCAGGTCGTCCAGCAACTGGGGCCTGTACCTCAGCATACCCTGATAAGTGATTGTATAAGGAGAAATTATAAGAGTGTCCGGACGCTCCTGTATCCGTGAACCTGTTAATTGCGGAGGATTAAAATCGGTATTGATCAGGTATTTCCTTACAAGATAACGTTTGTGGTGACTTACCGGCGTACCTTTCTTTCCCGGATCAGCATCCGATATCCCGATGGTCAGATCAACCAGCTTATTATTGAGGCTGGTATCTGCAAAAAACTGGATATAATCGCTCGAAAAACTGTAATATCCATGGTTCCGCATCATCGCCGTCAACCGTTCCCGTTCGTCATTCAACCGATCCACATCAAAAATATCATTCTTCCTGACCAGCCGGTTAACTGTATCGTTCAGCAACAAAGGCCTGATTTTTTCATCTTCAATTTTATAACTATAGTTCCTTATCCGGTATGGGCTGCCGGTAACGATATGAAAAATAAGATTTACCTTCGGTTTTTTGGGATGGACAATGACCGTATCGGTGATAACAGCATCATAATATCCTTTGTTTTGCATATACAAATTCAACTGGTCTATTGACTGTTGGGTCTGATACTCCTGATAAATGACCGGCTCTTCACCGATCCGCTTAAACCAGTCATTTTGCTTTTTTTTCGAAGATAAATTATAAATGGACAGATGAAACTTAAGAAAACCCAATATCTTCAGATTTTCCTTCTGTCTTACCTGAGCTTTGATCTCCTCCTTGTTTAGCCGCTTATTATCCACGTGAATATCCACATCGTTCAACAGCTTTTTTTCTTCAGGAATGAACCTGGTGGAAGAACAGGATACCAACAGCGACAATACCAACAGTATTAACGGGAGCTGAATATAGTTTTTCGCTGATCGTAACTGCATAAAAAAGATTTTATCTTCACAAAAATAAACACTCTCCGGAGCAAACAAATCATTGAGGCTTTTTTATTTTTACATTTTATTACCCCAATCGTGCATGCTTAGTAAAAATAAAATAAAATTTTTACAATCGTTAGAGAGGAAAAAAATCCGTGATCAGGAAAGACTTTTTTTGGTCGAAGGTGACAAGATGGTCAATGAAGCCATCCGCTCCGGGTTTGCTGTTGAATTAATATGCGCAACCGAAGCATTTCTAATATCGAACAGTGTTCCGCCCGACGCGGCCGGTGAAATTATTCGGGTGACCCATGATGAATTACAGAAGGCCAGTCTGCTGCAATCACCAAAGAATGCACTTGCCGTTGTGAAGATACCCGATTATCAGTTCAGTAAGAATTCCATTGCCCAAAAGCTATCGCTGGCGCTCGACTGTATTCAGGACCCGGGGAACGTAGGAACCCTTATTCGAATTGCCGATTGGTTTGGAATTGAACAGCTTCTATGTTCGGAAGACACTGCCGACTGCTACAATCCGAAGGTGGTACAAGCAAGCATGGGAGCAATTTTTCGTGTAAAAGTCCATTATCTCGATCTGAAAAAAACACTTTGCGAAGCTGTCGGCGCCGGATTACCCGTTTTCGGAACTTTTCTTGACGGTGAAATCATCTACAAGCACCCCTTAGCCAGTGAAGGCATTCTGGTGATGGGCAATGAAGGTAACGGTATTTCCACGCAAGTGGAAGAACTGGTTGCACAACGGTTGTTTATCCCTCCATTTCCCGAAGGTCAAAAAAATTCTGAATCTCTAAACGTGGCCACCGCTGCCGCGATTTGCTGTGCAGAATTCCGACGCAGAATGATCATCCGATAAAAGCTCCTGAAACTTCTCCCTGATCAGTTTCCCTATAAACCCTCGGATTTATTAATACCGGAGGCCCCCATCCTGTGATTGGTGCTGTCTTTTCCCTGCATGAACCGCTCTTCAAATTCCCGCTGTAGCTTTTTAAGCTCGTCCTGATCAAACAGAAAATTAAAATTCTGATTTCCGGGATAAACGGAATCATTTTGAAAGAACTGACCAAATTGCTGCATCATCTGCTCCCGCATTTTGTCAAAATCAGAAAACGGAAGCCCGGGCATCTGCATACCTGTAGTATCATTCCGGTTGAAAGCTGAATCGGGAATATTCCGCTTAAAATGTTCGAAAAAATCCTGGTGCAGGTCCAGGAAAGGATCCTTTGCCAGGTCCGTGGAATCTCCAAAAAAATTACCAAAGACTCCTCCCTTCATAAAATTTTCCATCTCCTTATGCAGGGCATCCATATCGGCCATGTTCAGCGTCGTATCCGAAGACCAGCTCCTGACGATACTGGAATCATATTGGATCAGGTTGCCCTTTTCATCATATTGTTTGTTGACACTGATCTGCTGATCAGGTCCCTTGCTTTTTGGCTTCTCCTGGGCAAATACCAGTATTCCTGCAAAAAGCACGACCATAAACAAGATTAACTTCTTCATAGGCCAATGTTTTAATGTTTTCGCACATAAAATTAATTCAAAGCAGTGCAAAAAAAATCAAAAAAACATTAAAAAAGCTATCAACATCCAGGTGAAAGCAGGAATCTCCTTAAAAAGATTTCTTCTTCCCAAAAAGATTCCCGCTTTTACGGGGATGAAGTTTTTCACCGGTGACTCGCTACTTAATGAGCTTTTTGTATTTAATCCGTGTTGGACCCTCATCTCCGAGCCTCTTTTTCTTGTTTTCTTCGTATTCGGAATAGCCTCCTTCGAAGAAATAGACTTTCGATTCTCCTTCAAAGGCCAGGATATGAGTTGCAATACGGTCAAGAAACCAACGGTCGTGCGAAATAACAACGGCGCAGCCGGCAAAGTCAATGAGACCTTCTTCGAGCGCGCGAAGTGTATTCACGTCAATATCATTGGTCGGCTCATCGAGCAGGAGCACATTTCCCTCCTCCTTGAGGGCCATGGCCAGGTGAAGCCTGTTACGCTCACCACCTGAAAGAATACCGCATTTTTTTTCCTGATCGGAACCGCCGAAGTTGAAGCGGGAGACGTATGCACGCGCATTAACCTGACGTCCGCCCATCGTGATCAGGTCATTGCCACCTGAAATCACCTGGTAAACGGTCTTATTGGGATCGATAGCCGCATGCGATTGGTCAACATAGGCAAGTTTAACGGTATCGCCCACCTCAAAGCTTCCTTTATCGGGGCTGAGTTGCTTCATGATCAGCTTAAAGAGCGTTGTTTTACCGGCTCCGTTCGGCCCGATCACACCGACGATACCATTGGGGGGCAATACAAAGTTCAGATCTTCGAACAAGAGGCGTTCACCAAAGGCTTTGGCTACATCGAGCGCTTCGATCACCTTTTCTCCCAGACGCGGTCCATTGGGGATGAATATTTCCAGTTTTTCCTCTTTCTGTTTCACGTCTTCATTCATGAGTTGGTCGTATGCATTCAGACGGGCTTTGGCTTTGGCATGACGAGCCTTAGGAGCCATTCTGATCCACTCGAGCTCCCGTTGCAGTGTTCTGCTGCGCTTCGACTGCTGTTTCTCTTCCTGAGCCAACCGTTGCGTCTTCTGCTCCAACCATGAAGAGTAGTTTCCTTTCCATGGAATACCTTCCCCCCGGTCAAGTTCCAGAATCCATCCGGCAACATTATCCAGGAAATACCGGTCATGGGTAATACAGATCACGGTTCCGGCATATTGCTGAAGATGCATTTCCAGCCATTGCACAGATTCGGCATCCAGATGGTTGGTAGGCTCATCGAGCAAAAGTACGTCGGGTTGCTTCAACAGCAAACGGCACAATGCAACGCGGCGCAACTCTCCTCCCGAGAGTGTACTCACCGGCTGGTCGCCCTGGGGACATCTGAGTGCATCCATCGCACGTTCCAGCCTCGTATCCAGATTCCATGCATCGTACTGATCGATTTTCTCCTGTAATCCGGCCTGTTCATTCATCAGGACATCCATCTTATCGGGATCCTCCAGCACGTCCGGATCGCCGAACCGTAAATTGACCTGTTCGTATGCTTTAAGTACATCAACCACTTCCTGCACGCCCTCTTCAACCACTTCACGGACTGTTTTGGACGGATCCAGATGGGGTTCCTGTTCAAGATAACCCACGGTATAACCAGGCGAAAAGACAACCTCTCCCTGATAAGATTTTTCAATACCGGCAATAATTTTCAACAGGGTAGATTTCCCGGAACCATTCAATCCAATGATGCCGATCTTTGCACCAAGAAAAAATGAAAGTGAAATATCTTTCAGCACTTGTTTTTGGGGGGGGTAAATCTTATTCACCCTGTACATTGAAAAAATGACCTTTTTATCGTCTGCCATATTTTAAAAATTTATATTCATCAACCAAAAGTAGCTTCCAAAAACGATCAGTCCTGCAGATGAAGCATCGTCCTTCTATATGACAAAAAAGCTGCCCGGCAATGCCAGGCAGCTTTTTTGCAGATTTCTATTGTCTACTCAGCCTTGGGCTCCCCGCTCCCGGCCTGAGGTTCATCGGCTACAGCTTCATCAGTTACAGCCTGGTCAGTTACAACAGCTTCTGTAACTTCAACATCTTCTGCTTTGGCTGCTTCTGCTTTTGTTACGTCTGTTTTTACTGCAGGAGCTTCAGCTTTTTTTGAAGATCCACGGCGTGACCGGCGTGATTTAGTCTTCGCTTCTTTGGCCGCCAGCATATTTTCATTGAAATCGACGAGTTCGATGATACACATTTCGGCACTGTCGCCCAAACGATTACCTGTTTTTAGTATTCTCGTATAACCGCCCGGACGGTCACCTATCTTTTCTGCAACGTCTCTGAATAATTCAGAAACAGCAGTCTTACTTTTCAGGTAACTGAAAACAATACGACGTGAATGCGTGGTATCGTCTTTTGCTTTCGTAATAAGCGGTTCCACATATCCTCTTAATGCCTTGGCTTTGGCAGTTGTTGTACTAATTCTCTTGTGGAATATCAAAGAATTAGCCATATTAGCCAACAAAGCCTTGCGGTGAGCACTCGTTCTGCCAAGATGGTTTATTTTTTTACTATGTCTCATTGGTGCCTATTCCTTGTCTAATTTATACTTACTAATATCCATTCCGAATGTCAAATTCATGGCGTTCAGCAGGTCATCCAGCTCTGTCAGTGACTTCTTACCGAAGTTTCTGAATTTAAGCAAATCGTTACGGTTGTATGTAACCAATTCGCCTAAGGTTTCCACATCGGCTGCCTTCAGACAGTTTAATGCACGAACCGACAGATCCATATCGACCAGCTTGGTTTTAAGCAGTTGCCGCATATGCAGGACTTCTTCATCAAACTCTTCATTGGCGAATTTCTCATCCGAATCGATCGTAATCTTTTCGTCTGAGAAAAGCATGAAGTGATAAATCAGAATTTTTGCTGCCTCTTTCAATGCATCTTTCGGAAATATCGAACCATCGGTGCCGATTTCAATCACCAGCTTTTCGTAGTCAGTTTTTTGTTCAACACGATAATTCTCCACCGTATATTTCACATTCCGGATCGGGGTAAAAATCGAATCAATGGGGATTAACCCAAACTCAGCATCTCCCGGCCTGTTTTCACTGCTGGGTATATAGCCGCGTCCTTTGTTAATGGAAATTTCCATTTGCAATTTAACATCAGCTTCCATGCGGCAAATAACCAGTTCAGGATTCAATACCCGGAAACCAGTCATAAACTTATTGATGTCGCCAGCGGTAAATTTTTCCTGTCCGGTAAGTGTAATAGAAACCTTTTCGCTGTCAAAATCCTCGACTTCACGTTTAAATCTGATCTGCTTCAGGTTAAGGATAATTTCGGTGACGTCCTCCATTACTCCTCTAACTGTCGCAAACTCATGATCTACGCCCTCTATTTTAACAGTTGTGATTGCATAACCTTCCAAAGAAGATAACAGGATACGGCGCAGGGCATTACCAATAGTAATACCATAACCAGGTTCCAAAGGACGAAATTCGAATTTACCGAACTTGTCATTGGACTCCACCATTATTACTTTGTCAGGTTTTTGGAACGCTAATATTGCCATAATAGTACTGAGTATTTTTATTATTTCGAATACAACTCAACAATCAGTTGTTCTTTAATGTTTTCAGGAATTTCTTCCCGTTCAGGGCGATTAAGGAATTTTCCAGCCATTTCAGCGCTGTTCCATTCTAACCAGGCATACCTGTTGTAGCGTCGTGAACCCAATGCATCAGTGATCACTTCGAGTGATTTTGATTTTTCCCGTACGCCTACAACATCGCCCGGGCGAAGCTGATACGAAGGAATATTTACAACCTCACCATTCACTGTAATGTGGCGATGCGACACCAACTGGCGAGCTCCGGCTCTGGAATTGGCTAATCCGAAACGAAATACCACATTATCGAGCCTCGATTCGAGCATTTTAAGCAACTCTTCACCCGTGATCCCTTTTGAAGCGGAAGCCTTCTCAAACAAGTTGGAGAATTGTCTTTCCAGCACACCATAAGTGAATTTTGCTTTTTGCTTTTCCTTAAGTTGTAAACCATACTCCGATTTTTTACGTCTGCGGCTGGCTAATCCATGAAAACCCGGAGGATAGTTTTTCTTTTCCAATACTTTATCAGGTCCGAAAATAGGTTCTCCGAATTTCCGGGCGATCTTTGATTTTGGTCCAATATATCTTGCCATTATTCTACCAATTTATGATTAAACACGTCTTCTTTTTGCCGGGCGGCAACCGTTATGCGGCAGTGGAGTCACATCAACGATTTCGCTCACCTGAATGCCCACGGTGTTAATAGCCCGAATAGCAGATTCACGCCCATTCCCGGGACCTTTTACAAAGACTTTAACTTTTCTCAGGCCAAGATCATATGCTGTTTTAGCACATTCTTCGGCTGCAACCTGGGCTGCATAAGGCGTATTTTTCTTTGATCCTCTGAATCCCTTTTTCCCGGCTGACGACCAGGATATCACTTCACCGTTGTTGTTTGCCAGTGATATAATGATATTATTGAATGAGGAGTGAACATGCGCCTGACCGGTAGCCTCGACAACAACAACTCTCTTTTTTGTAGTTCCAGTTTTTTTTGCCATAACTTAATTCTCAATTATTTAGTGGCTTTTTTCTTATTCGCTACAGTTTTCTTTCTTCCCTTCCGGGTACGGGCATTGTTTTTTGTACTTTGCCCGCGAACAGGAAGACCAAGACGGTGGCGGATGCCCCGGTAACAACCGATGTCCATTAACCGCTTAATGTTCAATTGATTTTCAGAGCGAAGTTCACCTTCAACTTTGAAGCTCTCACTGATCACTTTACGAATAGCAGCAAACTGGTCGTCATTCCAATCCTGTACTTTGGTATCAAAATCAACGCCAGCCTGTGAGAGGACAAACCTTGCACGGCTCCGGCCAATACCGAAGACATAGGTTAAAGCCACTTCGCCTCTCTTATTATTAGGAATATCAACTCCGACTAAACGAGCCATAAAAAAAAATTTTACAAAGTTAATTAATTATCCTTGACGCTGTTTGAACTTGGGATTCTTTTTGCTGATCACGTACAAACGGCCTTTCCTGCGCACAATTTTGCAGTCGGCACTGCGTTTCTTAATGGATACCCTTACTTTCATTATACTATAGTCTTTAATTTTTATATCTAAAAGTAATCCTTCCTTTTGTAAGATCATAGGGAGACATCTCCACCTTGACTTTATCGCCCGGAAGAATTTTGATATAATGCATACGCATTTTACCAGAGATATGCGCCGTAATCACATGCCCGTTTTCAAGTTCCACTCTAAACATTGCATTTGACAAGGCTTCAATAATTGTTCCGTCTTGTTCTATCGAAGGCTGTTTCGCCATAAACTTTTATCTTTTTATTTCAACCGGGCAGAAAAATTTCCCCCGGAACAAATCCTTCAAAAAGATTTTCAATTAATACATTGCAGCTCCGCCGCCTGAACGTCCTTTAATCCTTCCTGATTTCATCAACCCGTCGTAATGACGCATCAAAAGATGACTTTCAATTTGCTGGAGTGTGTCAAGAACTACCCCGACAAGGATCAGTAACGATGTTCCGCCGTAAAAATAGGCAAACTGGGTATTGATCCCGGCCATCATTGCAAAAGCCGGCAAAATTGTCACTATCCCAAGGAAAATGGACCCGGGAAGGGTAATACGCGACATGATGGTATCCAAAAATTCGACTGTCTTTTTCCCGGGTTTAATTCCCGGAATAAAACCGCCGTTCTTTTTCATGTCTTCAGCCATCTGAACAGGATTCACGGTAATTGCTGTATAAAAATAAGTAAACACAACAACCAGCAGGAACTGCAAAAGATTATACCAAAATCCTGTATGATTGGACATTACCGCAGCAAATCCACTCATTCTTTCCGAATTGGCAAATCCGGCAATTGTCATTGGAACAAACATGATCGCCTGAGCGAAAATAATTGGCATCACCCCGGCAGCATTTACTTTTAGAGGAATATACTGACGAACGCCCCCGTACTGTTTGTTGCCTACAATCCGTTTAGCATACTGCACCGGTATACGGCGAGTGCCCTGAACCAGCAGAATGCTCCCCATGAATACAAAGAATAACACAACAAACTCGATCAGGAACATCACCAAACCTCCGCCTTGCTGTTCGAGACGGGAAACAAATTCCGCAAAGACAGCAAAAGGAAGGCGGGCAATAATACCAATCATGATGATCAGGGAAATACCATTCCCTATTCCTCTATCGGTTATCCGCTCACCCAACCACATGACAAACATCGATCCGGCAGTTAAAATGATCGTAGATGTTATTTTGAACATCCAGCCGCTGACTGCAAAAGCCTCAGCAGGAAGCTGATAGCTTAAATTTGCCAGATATGCCGGAGCCTGGAAGAGTAAAATCAAAACAGTCAGGTAACGAGTGATCTGGTTGATTTTTCTTCTTCCCGATTCCCCCTCCTTCTGTAACCGCTGAAAATATGGGACGGCTATTCCCAACAGCTGAATTACAATGGAAGCAGAAATGTAAGGCATGATCCCTAAAGCAAAAATGGAAGCATTTGAAAAAGCTCCTCCCGAGAACATATCGAGTAACCCCAGCAACCCTCCTGAGGTTTGTTTTTTCAGTTCCCCAAGTTGTGCCGGATCGATCCCCGGTAAGGCGACATATGACCCCAACCGGTAGATCAAAAGGAAAAACAGGGTTATTCCTAACCGGGTCCTTAAATCCTCTATCTTGTAAATATTCTTTAGGGTTTCGATAAGTTTTTTCATGTGTTTAAAATTTATTTTTCAAGCTCACCTAAAATTTGCGACGACTGTCCCGGTTCAGTCACAGTTTTCAGTGAAAAACCGCCGACTGTTGCTCCGACTGCAAATTCTATATTCGTGGCCCGGTTCATTAGGTTAGACGATTTCAGTGGTTCCCTCTAGTTTCTCGATTGCTTCTTTAGCGCTTTTGGAAAAAGCATGTGCCTTTACGTCCAATTTCAATGTTAAAGCGCCATTTCCCAGAATCTTCACCCGGTCGTTCTTCGATATCAAACCAGCCCCTATCAAAGTTTGTACATCCACAACCGACAACGTGTTGTTTTCGGCCAGTTCTTGAAGTGTACTTAAGTTGATCGCTTTATATTCAACCCTGTTCACATTATTGAATCCGAATTTAGGAACCACACGTTGCAAAGGCATTTGCCCTCCTTCAAAACCACGGGTACGGCTGTAACCTGACCTTGACTGAGCGCCTTTATGGCCTCTTGTGGAAGTACCGCCGTGTCCGGAACCCTGGCCCCGGCCAATACGCTTTCTTTTTTTAACGGATCCTTCTGCAGGTTTAAGATTATTTAAATTAATCATTTCCAAAAATGTTTTAAATTTCTTCTACTTTGACTAAATGCTTCACCTTGTTGACCATACCCAAAATTTCAGGGGTAGCTTCATGTTCAACCGAGTAATTCATCTTTTTGATTCCGAGAGCTTCAATAGTCGCCTTCTGGCGTTTGGTGGAACCAATCCCGCTCTTAATCTGAGTTATTTTTATCTTAGCCATAGTTCCTATCCTTTAAATACTTTTTCCATTGAAATACTCCTGTGCTGAGCTACTGTATAAGCATCCCTCAATTCGAGCAATGCTGCCATCGTGGCTTTCACCAGGTTGTGCGGGTTCGACGAACCTTTAGACTTAGCTAAAATGTCGTGTACACCAACGCTTTCAAGCACAGCGCGCATAGCGCCTCCGGCTTTTACTCCTGTTCCGTGCGAAGCAGGTTTCAGGAACACATTAGCGCCACCAAACTTGGCTGTTTGTTCATGTGGAATCGTTCCCTTATTGATCGGGATCTTGACCAGATTCTTCTTGGCAGCATCTACACCCTTCGCAATAGCAGCGGTTACTTCACTGGCTTTACCCAAGCCCCAGCCCACAATGCCGTCTTCATTTCCAACGACAACAATTGCAGAGAAACTGAATGTGCGCCCACCCTTGGTTACCTTCGTCACACGGTTAATTGCCACTAACCGGTCTTTCAGTTCAATATCTGCTGTTTTAACTTTTTTGATATTTCCTGACATACTCATTAAAATTTAAGGCCACCTTCACGGGCAGCATCAGCTAATTGTTTAACTCTACCGTGATACAAATACCCATTGCGGTCAAAAACAACACTTGTAATGCCGGCTGTCTTTGCCTTTTCTGCCAATGCTTTTCCCACCAGTGCAGCTTGCTGTGTTTTGTTGCCTTCAACAGCACTGATTTCTTTGTCCAACGAAGAAACCGCCAACAACGTACTACCCGTCAGGTCATTGACCAGTTGAACATAAATTTGTTTGTTACTCCTGAAAACACTGAGACGGGGTTTTTCAGCAGTTCCGGAAACAATTTTCCGGATCCTCATTTTGATCCTATATCTTCTTTCTTGTTTTGTTAAAGCCATGGTTTCAAATTTTACTATTTAGCACCTGCTGATTTACCGGCTTTGCGACGCAAAACTTCCCCAACAAACTTCACCCCTTTACCCTTGTATGGTTCCGGAGCTCTGAATGATCTGATCTTTGCCGCAACCTGACCAATAAGCTGCTTGTCACAACTTTTAAGTGTAATCACTGGATTACTACGTTTGTCTGTGACTGCTTCAACCTTCACTTCTTTGGGTAATTCCAGAAAGATGTGATGGGAATAGCCCAAAACGAGATCGATAAGTTGTCCCTGGCTTTCAGCGCGGTAACCCACACCAACCAGTTCCATCTTCTTTTCATATCCCTGTGAAACGCCAACGACCATATTATTAATCAAAGCACGGTATAATCCATGCAGGGCGCGGTGTCTTTTCTGATCCGTGGGCCGTTTTACGATAACATGGTTGCCTTCAACTGCGATTTCAATTTCAGGATTGACTGACTGAGAAAGCTCTCCGAGTTTTCCTTTTACAACGACTGTATTATCCTGGGTTACATTTACGGTTACCCCGGAAGGAATTTCAACTGGTAATTTACCTATCCTAGACATTGTTTCTCCTCCTCATTAATAAACGTAACATAAAACTTCACCGCCAATGCCGCCGGTCTGCGCTTCCTTGTCAGTCATCACGCCCTTTGAAGTAGATAAAATGGCTATTCCCAAGCCATTTAATACACGGGGAATACTCTGGCTGTCACAATACTGCCTCAGGCCAGGCTTACTGGCTCTTGTAATAGCCCGGATTGCCGGAGTTTTGCTCTCAGGATGATACTTCAGGGCGATCTTGATATTACCCTGATAGTTCACATCATCTTCAAATTTATAGTTCAGGATATAACCTTTCTCCTTCAGGATTTTGGTAATTTCCTTTTTAATATTTGATGCAGGAATATCCACGACGCGGTGTTTTGCTTTTTGCGCGTTTCTGATACGTGTCAGATAATCTGCTATTGGATCTGTAACTTTACTCATTACTTTTGTTTTATAAATTACCAACTAGCTTTTTTAATCCCCGGAATTAATCCTTGCGAAGCCATTTCGCGGAAATTAATCCTGCTAATACCAAACTGACGAAGATAACCTTTGGGACGTCCTGTCAGTTTACAACGATTATGCAAACGTACCTTTGAAGAGTTCTTAGGTAATTTCTGCAAGCCAATGTAGTCACCTTCTGCTTTAAGTTTGGCTCTTTTTTCAGCATATTTTTCTACTAACGCTGCCCGTTTTACTTCGCGGGCTTTCATGGATTCTTTTGCCATAACTTATTTCTTTTTCGCATTTTTAAAAGGTAACCCCATCTCTTTTAACAAAGCATAACCTTCTTCATCTGTTTCAGCAGAGGTTACAAAAGTAATGTTCATACCATTAATCCGGTTAACCTTATCGATATTGATCTCAGGGAAAATAATCTGTTCAGGAATACCTAACGTATAGTTACCCTGACCATCCATCTTACTTTCAATACCTTTGAAGTCGCGAATACGCGGTAACGAAATATTAATCAACCGTTCGAGGAATTCATACATTCTTTCTCTTCTGAGTGTGACCCGAACTCCGATAGGCATTTTCTTCCTCAGCTTAAAATTCGAGATGTCCTTCTTAGATTTGGTTTGGACTGCCTTTTGTCCGGCAATCATTGTCATCTCTTCAGTAGCGACTTCAATGATTTTCTTGTCGGCAATTGCAGCTCCAACACCCTGATTCAGGACGATTTTGTTTAATTTCGGAACCTGCATAACTGATTTGTAATCGAATTCCTTAACCAGTGCAGGCACTATTTCTTCCGAATATTTCTTCTTAAGTGTTGGTGTATAAGCCATTACTTAATCTCCTCTCCAGATTTTTTTGAATAACGAACTAATTTACCGTTGTCACCAGGTCTTCTCCCTATCCGTGTTTTGCTTCCTGACTTAGGATCGAGGAGCATTAAATTGGAGACATGGATTGGCGCTTCCTTTTCAACAATACCACCCTGCGGATTTGCAGCATTTGGTTTGGTATGTTTTTTAATCATATTAACGCCCTCCACGATAGCCCTGTCTTTTTCCCGGATGACTTCCAAAACCTTACCTTGCCGGTTCTTGTCATTACCGGTAATAACGACAACTGTGTCACCTTTTTTTATATGTAATTTTTTCTGCATCACTTTGGCATTTATGCATTAAAGTACTTCTGGTGCAAGCGAGATGATCTTCATGTTCTGATCACGTAACTCTCTTGCCACAGGTCCGAAAATACGGGTTCCGCGCATTTCACCGGCATTATTCAGTAATACCACGGCATTGTCGTCGAAACGGATATAAGTTCCATCGGGACGACGGACTTCTTTTTTTGTGCGAACAACAATTGCTTTTGACACTGTCCCTTTTTTCATTTCACTACTTGGGATAGCGCTTTTAACAGTCACTACCACCACATCGCCCAGCGTTGCGTAACGCTTCCGGGTTCCGCCTAATACGCGGATACAAAGCACTTCTTTTGCCCCGCTGTTATCGGCTACTGTACATCTTGATTCCTGTTGTATCATGATTACTTAGCTCTTTCAATAATTTCAACGAATCTCCAACGTTTGCTCTTACTCAGCGGACGGGTTTCCATAATCTTGACTAAATCGCCAACATTGCAGGTTTCTTGCTCATCATGAACGTAAAACCGGGTAGTTTTATTAACAAACTTACCGTAAATAGGGTGTTTTTCCTTCAGTTTAACGGCGACGACAATAGTTTTATCCATCTTATCGCTAACCACCACTCCGATACGTTCTTTTCTCAGATTTCTTGTTTCCATCACCTACACAAATTAATTCTGATTTTGATTGATTTCCCGTTGATGCAAAATGGTCTTCAGCCGTGCTATATTTCTGCGCGCAACTTTGATTTTCATCGGGTTGTCGAGTGGAGAAACCGCATGGTTCATATTCAGACGGATCAGGGTATCGTTTTCAAGCTGGATTCTTTCCAGAATTTCCTTGGCTGATAATTCTCTTATTTCAGAAGTCTTCATTTCTAATCTTCTTTTTCAGATTCAACAAAATCACGTCTGACCACAAACTTTGTCGTTACCGGCAATTTTTGAGCGGCTAAACGAAGAGCTTCCTTAGCCATTTCAAAAGGTACACCTTCTGCTTCGATTAAAATTCGCCCTGGCGTTACCGGTGCAACAAATCCTTCAGGAGCACCCTTACCCTTACCCATACGTACTTCGGCAGGTTTTTTGGTAATTGGTTTATCGGGGAAAACACGGATCCATATCTGACCCTGACGTTGCATATGCCTGGTCACAGCTACACGGGCAGCCTCAATCTGGCGACCGGTAAGCCATGCCGACTCCAACGTCTTTATACCGAAAGAGCCAAATGCAAGCTGATTGCCACGCTGGGCCTCGCCTTTCATCCGTCCTTTCTGGACTCTTCTAAATTTTGTTCTTTTTGGTTGTAACATCCTTTTTTAATTAAAAGGTTTCCGATTATTTTCTTTTTTTTCTGAAACCGCCTCTGTCGCCTCTGTCGCCTCTCTCTCCTCTGTCGTTGCCGCCACGACCGCCACGCGGATTACCGCCACCGGGCGCACTGGCCGACTTTTGACCGAGATTCGGAGACAGGTCGCGTTTACCATAAACCTCGCCCTTACAGACCCAGACTTTAACTCCAAGCAACCCGGTCTTCGTTAAAGCTTCAGCCAGAGCATAATCAATATCAGCTCTCAACGTATGCAAAGGTGTACGGCCATCTTTGTACATTTCAGACCTTGCCATTTCGGCACCGTTCAAACGTCCGGAAACCATAATTTTTATTCCTTGTGCTCCCATTCTCATGGTCGAGGCAATAGCCATCTTCACAGCACGGCGATAAGCGATCTTACCTTCAATTTGACGCGCTACATTATTGGCCACGATCTTAGCATCCAGTTCGGGCCTTTTAATTTCGAAGATATTGATCTGAACTTCCTTGCTGGTTATTTTCTTCAATTCTTCTTTCAGCTTGTCAACTTCCTGACCGCCTTTACCAATAATAATACCGGGTCTAGAGGTGTGAACAGTAATCGTGATCAGCTTCAGAGTCCTTTCAATAATAATCCTTGAAATACTTGCTTTAGCCAAACGGGCATTCAGGTATTCACGGATCTTTGAATCTTCAACAAGCTTATCACCATAGTCGTTTCCACCGAACCAGTTGGAATCCCATCCACGGATAATTCCTAAACGATTAGCGATTGGATTAACTTTTTGTCCCATGTATTATTATTTATTCGTTATCGGTTTTTTCTTTTTTACTATCAATGCACAATGTAACGTGATTGGAGCGTTTCCTCACCCGGTGTGCCCGGCCCTGCGGGGCAGGACGCAGACGTTTGAGGATACGGCCTGAATCGACGGCGATTGTTTTCACGTACAAGTTGCTTTCTTCCAGGCGAACACCCTCGTTCTTTGCCTGCCAGTTGGCAACAGCCGACATTAATAATTTTTCAACTCGACCGGAAGCTTCTTTTGCAGAGAATTTCAGGACATCAAGTGCCCTGTTTACTTCCATACCGCGAACCATATCGGCAACAAGCCTCATTTTTCGCGGGGAAGTAGGGCATTCCTTCAATACTGCAAAATATTGTGTCTTTTTTGCTTCTTTCAGTTCGTTTGCTCTATTTCTTTTTCTTGCACCCATCGTAAATTCTTTTAATAGTTAAGCCTATTTCCTGTTTCCGGCATGTCCCCTGAATGTTCTTGTAGGTGCAAATTCACCGAGTTTATGGCCAACCATATTTTCAGTCACATAAACAGGAATAAATTTGTTCCCGTTGTGAACGGCAATGGTATGCCCTACAAAATCAGGAGAGATTACTGATGCCCTGGCCCACGTTTTGATCACAGACTTCTTGCCTGCTTCATTCATAGCCAATACTCTATTTTCCAGTTTGTAGGCAATGAAAGGACCTTTTTTTAATGAACGACTCATATTCTACTCCTTTTATTATTTCTTGCGTCTTTCTATAATATACTTATTGGAAGCCTTTTTAGGCGTACGGGTCTTATATCCCTTCGCCAGCAGACCTTTACGTGAACGGGGATGTCCTCCTGAAGCGCGGCCTTCGCCACCACCCATGGGGTGATCGACAGGATTCATTACCACACCGCGCACACGGGGCCTTCTACCTAACCACCTCGAACGTCCTGCTTTTCCCGAACGCTCAAGATTGTGTTCCGTATTTCCAACAGTTCCTACAGTAGCCTTGCAAGAAACAAGCACCATTCTGGATTCGCCGGAAGGCAATTTTACGATTGCGTACTTTCCTTCCCTGGATGTTAACTGGGCATAAGTCCCTGCACTACGCGCCATGATCCCACCCTGCCCCGGGTGAAGTTCAATATTGTGGACCAATGTACCAAGAGGTATTTCAGCGAGCGGGAGAGAATTACCTATTTCAGGTGCGATACCCGAACCGCTTAATACCGTCTGTCCTGCCTGTAAACCATTTGGTGCAAGCATATACCGCTTTTCACCATCTGCATAGACAAGCAATGCAATACGCGCGGTACGATTCGGATCGTACTGAATAGACTCCACACGAGCAGGGATACCATCCTTTTCACGTTTGAAATCGATGAGACGGTATCTCCTTTTGTGCCCTCCACCTATATACCTCATTGTCATGCGGCCCTGGTTGTTGCGACCACCAGTTCCGCGCATGGGCTGTAACAATGATTTCTCAGGCGTTGATGCAGTAATCGTATCAAAAGCACCAATAACTTTATGCCTTTGACCCGGAGTAACTGGATTTAATTTTCTTACTGCCATTTTGATAGATTATATATTACTGTAAAAGTCAATTGTATCTCCTTCGGCCAGTGTCACAATTGCCTTTTTAACAGCATTTGTACGGCCATTTATAATGCCACCCTTCGTGTAGCGGCTTTTCCGCTTTCCACTATAAATCATGGTATTAACAGAAGAAACATTAACCTGATAAAGACTCTCTACTGCTTTTTTTATCTGTTGCTTATTGGCGTCTTTCTGAACGACAAAGCCATAACGGTTCAGGGTATTTCCTAAAGCCGTTATCTTTTCTGTGACGATGGGTTTAATTAAAATATTCATCTCTTCTCCCCTAAAAACTTAAGTTGTTCATTTTTAATAATTGTTTCTCTCGTTCGGCAAAACCAAAAACAAGTTTTGACTTTGCGCTCACTTATGCGAAACATTCTTCAATTTTACCGACCGAACTTTCGAAGAAGACAATCTTATTCGCGTTCATTATCTGATATGTGCTTAATTCAGAAGCAATTACAACAGACACGTCCTGTAAATTTCTGGATGACAAATATATATTTTTATTTTGTTCCGGTAAAACGAAAAGTGACTTTTTATTGGTAATATTCAGATTCTTACCAATTGTCAGCAATTCTTTCGTTTTCGGTGCTTCCATCGTGAAATCTTCCAGAATCATAATATCGTTTGCTTTAGCTTTATAAGTCAGTGCAGACAAACGCGCCAAAACTTTGACTTTTTTATTCAGTTTAAAGCTGTAATTCCGGGGACGCGGACCGAAGACACGGCCACCACCACGGAATACGGGAGATGTGATCATACCAGCACGAGCGCCGCCTGTACCCTTCTGCTTTTTAATCTTCTTGGTACTTCCGGCTACCTCACCTCTTTCCTTGGATGCATGGGTACCCTGCCGTTTATTCGCCAGGTATTGCTTGACATCCAGGTAAATCGCATGGTCGCTGGGCTCAATTCCGAAAATCTGGTCATTCAGTTGGACCGATCTTCCGGTTTCTTTTCCGGCTGTATTGAAAACTTGTACTTCCATTATTGATAAATAATTACTGTTGAACCTTTTGAACCAGGAACCGATCCTTTTACCACGATCACGTTCGATTCCGGAATAACTTTCAGAACTTTCAGGTTTTGTACGGTTCTCTTACTACCGCCATCGCGACCCGCCATACGCATACCTTTTACAACTTTTGAAGGGTATGAAGAAGCACCCAGTGAACCTGGTGCCCGTAACCGGTTATGCTGACCGTGGGTAGATCCGCCCACGCCACCGAAACCATGGCGTTTAACAACGCCCTGAAAACCTTTCCCTTTCGTGATTCCGCTGATGTCGACCCAACCATCTTCGCTGATGGCGTCAACAGTAATCGTATCGCCGGGTTTATATTCCCCGTTGATATCACGAAACTCAACGACATGACGCTTTGGTCCTACTCCGGCTTTTTGAAAATGACCAAATTCTGCCTTGCTGGTGTTTTTTTCCTTCTTCTCACCAAACGCAAGCTGTAATGCATCATAGCCATCGGTTTCTGCCGTCTTCACTTGTGTCACAACACAAGGACCGGCTTCAATCACAGTGCATGGGATGTTTTTCCCCTCAACACTGAATACGGATGTCATTCCGATTTTTTTACCGATTAATCCTGCCATTTTTTCTTTTTTTACAGGTTATCAAACTTTAATTTCTACTTCCACGCCACTTGGCAATTCAAGCTTCATTAAGGCGTCAATTGTTTTTGCTGTTGAGCTGTAAATGTCGATCAACCTTTTGTAAGAATCCAACTGAAACTGTTCACGCGATTTTTTATTCACGAACGTTGACCGCAATACAGTGAAAACACGCTTGTGTGTTGGCAGCGGAATTGGTCCGCTGACAACTGCTCCCGTAGTCTTCACAGTCTTTACGATCTTTTCAGCCGATTTGTCAACCAGGTTATGATCATACGATTTCAGCTTGATCCTGATCTTTTGACTCATAGTGAGATTAATTATAATAATTCTACTTTACCTTTAATTTCCTCAAGAACCTTAATTGCCAATGCTTTTGGAACTTCTTCGTAGTGAGAGAATTCCATCGACGAAGTGGCACGTCCGGAAGACAACGTCCTGAGTGTGGTCACGTATCCAAAGATTTCTGACAACGGAACAGTTACCCGGATAACACGGGCACCGGATTTTTCTTCCATACCCAGTACCTGTCCGCGACGACGGTTCATATCGGCAATGATGTCACCCATGTATTCCTCCGGAGTGACGATCTCTGACTTCATAATTGGTTCCAGAAGCTTGGGCCCTGCTTTTGAAGCAGCGCTTTTGAATGCCTGACGGGCACAAATTTCAAATGACAGCGAGTCGGAGTCAACTGCATGGAACGAACCGTCGAGAAGGGTTACTTTCAGGCTGTCCAATTGGAACCCCGCCAATGGTCCATTCAACATCGCTTCTTTAAAGCCTTTCTCAACGGAAGGAATATACTCCCTTGGGATATTACCGCCTTTTACAGCATCAATGAAAGTAAGCCCGGGTTTTCCTTCTTCTGCAGGCTCAACCTTGACGATGATATCTGCAAACTTACCGCGTCCGCCAGACTGCTTCTTGAATACCTCCCGCAGCTGCACCTCTTTGCTGATTGCTTCCTTATAGGCAACCTGAGGTTTGCCCTGGTTGCATTCAACCTTGAATTCGCGTCTCAGACGGTCAACGATAATTTCAAGATGAAGTTCTCCCATACCACGAATAATGGTCTGGCCCGAAACTTCGTCGGTGTGCACTTTAAAGGTCGGATCTTCTTCGGCCAGTTTAGCCAATCCCATGCTCAGTTTATCCAGATCCTTTTGCGTTTTCGGCTCAACGGCGATCCCGATTACCGGTTCCGGGAAATCCATGCTCTCGAGAGCAATCGGATGATTCGGGTCAGACAAGGTGTCACCGGTGCGGATATCTTTAAAACCTACGGCAGCGCAGATGTCGCCGGCCTCAATCCGGTCTCTTGGATTCTGTTTGTTTGAATGCATCTGGTAAAGACGCGAAATACGTTCTTTACGGCCTGTACGTGAATTGAAAACCGTTGAACCGGATTCAAGAACTCCCGAGTAAACACGGATATAACACAAACGGCCTACGTAAGGGTCTGTGGCAATTTTAAACGCCAGCGCTGTCAGGGGTTCTTCAGTATCTGCGTGACGCACAAGTTCTCTGTCGGTCCTCGGCTCTATCCCCTTAATTTCACCTTTATCCAGGGGACTCGGGAGATACTCGCAGACCGCATCCAGCAGTCTTTGAACGCCTTTATTTTTGAATGCAGAACCGCACATCATGGGAACGATGATTCCCTTGATAGTGGCTTGTCTGATCACGTCATTCAACTCTTCCCTGGTAATAGAATCAGGATTTTCAAAGAAGCGTTCCAGCAGGGCGTCATCCAGTTCAGCAATCGCTTCCACCAGGTTAGCACGGTATTCCAATGCCTGCTCAAGCATATCGGCAGGAATTTCTTCCAGCGCATAGTTTGTACCTAATGTAGCATCGTCATACCACCGTACTGCTTTCATTTCGATCAGGTCAATAACCCCTTCAAACTTTTCTTCAGCACCAATGGGAATTTGTATTGGAATAGGATTCGCGCCAAGCTTTTCGCGAACTTCAGTGAGCACGTTGTAAAAATCAGCTCCCTGCCTGTCCATTTTATTAACAAAACCAATCCTTGGAACGCCGTATTTTTCAGCCTGGCGCCAAACGGTTTCCGATTGCGCTTCCACGCCACCCACCGCACAGAAAAGAGCAACAGCCCCGTCAAGGATTCTTAATGACCGTTCCACTTCAACGGTAAAGTCAACGTGTCCCGGAGTGTCTATGATATTGATCTGATGCTGAACATCATTATGATTCCAAAAAGTTGTCGTAGCGGCAGAAGTAATGGTAATTCCCCTTTCCTGTTCCTGCTCCATCCAATCCATGGTCGCGGCTCCTTCATGAACCTCTCCGATACGGTGTGTAATACCTGTATAGTAAAGGATCCGCTCCGTGGTGGTTGTTTTGCCGGCATCGATGTGCGCCATGATACCGATATTTCTCACATATTTTAAATCTCTAGCCATTCTTACCAATTATCCTATTTTCACTAACCATTTCTCCAGCCTGGTCAAACTCAAATCTGAATTTACTCTCGCCGCGACCGAAATGTTTTCTAATCCTGATAAACTAACTTGAAACGATTCTTTTTCTGCTTAAAATCTGAAATGAGCGAACGCACGGTTGGCTTCAGCCATACGATGCGTCTCTTCTTTCTTCTTGAAAGCTCCTCCTTCTTCATTAAAAGCTGCCTGAATTTCTGCGGCCAGTTTATCAGCCATCGATTTCCCTGAACGTTTGCGCGCAAACGAAATCAGGTTTTTTATGGATATTGCAATTTTTCTTTCAGGACGGATTTCCATCGGTACCTGAAAATTAGCTCCTCCTACACGGCGGCTTTTCACCTCAACGGCAGGAGTCACATTTTCCAATGCTTTTTTCCAAATATCAAGAGGAGTTAATTCCTCGTTTTTTACGCGATTGCCAACAAGTTCAAGTGCGTCATAAAAAATAGCGTAGGCAACGGATTTCTTGCCATCCCGCATCAGGTCATTGATAAACCTGGTTACCAGTACATCATTAAATTTCGGATCCGGTAAAATGATCCGTTTCTTCGGTTTTGATTTTCTCATTATTCTTACTTTTAGTGTTATTTGAATTGGCTGTGACTTTTTTGAGCTTCAGTGTCCACACGGAACATTTACTCAACCAAACCACTAAATCAATTTAGACACAAGATGCAAGTATCAAGACACAAGATTTAATCAGTCATCCGTCTTGCTTCTTGTTGATGTGCTACTTCTTCGGCCTTTTTGCACCGTATTTGGACCTTCTTTGTGTACGTCCTTCCACACCGGCAGTATCAAGTGCGCCGCGAATTAAGTGATAACGGACCCCAGGTAAATCCTTGACCCTTCCGCCACGTACCAGTACAATAGAGTGTTCCTGGAGGTTATGTCCTTCTCCGGGAATGTAAGCATTCACTTCCTTACCGTTTGTCAACCTTACCCTCGCTACTTTACGCATGGCAGAGTTCGGTTTCTTAGGAGTGGTTGTATAAACACGTACACAAACACCCCTTCTTTGCGGGCAGGAATCCAAAGCAGGAGACTTGCTCTTATCAATTTTCGATTGTCTCCCTTTTCTAACTAACTGTTGAATTGTTGGCATACAACTATTTTATTTAATAAAAGTTTCCACAAATTTTGGATTGCAAAGGTATTGATTTTTCGGCAAATACAATACGTTCTTCGGTCGTTTTCGACAGAATCCTCCAAAAACGGCAGGCAAAAGTACTAATTTTCAGTAAAGAACAAATAATCTGAAGACTCTTTTTTGATTTTTTTTACATTCGGGATACAAGATATAGACACGAGACACAAGTATCAAGACATTCAATCTTTCTTTTTTGGTCACAGCCGGAAGGGTTTTTGTCGCGACACCGTCTGCGCTGAATTTTGACTTTGTTTCAGCGAAAAAAATTAAACTTCTCCCGTTGATCGTCAGACAGAATTTTTTCTGATGCTTCACAAAGCCAAAATTTTTAACGCTCCGACGCTTAGGCTTCAAAAACCCTTCCGCCTTTCCGGCCTCCCGTCTCGCTTTGCTCCACGCTCTATGCCCTGTGCTTTACGACCTTGTCACCTTTTCACCTTTCCTCTTTTTCCGTTCTCCTGTCTCCGGTCTCCCTTTTCCCGTCTCCGTTCTCCGTTCTCCGCTATGCTCCATGCCCCGTTACTTTGTAACCCTACTGCCTTCTTCTCCGTTACTGATTTCCCAGGCGATGTTTCAAAAGTGACTTCACGGGGTTGAAGAACCGCTGTATTAAACGCAGATCTTCGGTAATGATCTCCACCTCTCCTTTCATCTCCTGGCTGAATGGTAACAGAAGATTATAGTTTGATTTCAAATCCTGAGGCAGGTCAATTTCAACGGTATAATAGTCGTTCGAAGGGACCAGTGAAACAGACCCTACAATACCCTTTACCATTCCATATTCCATATAAGGGAAATTATCGAAGCGAATATTCGCCTTCTGACCTGGTTTCACCTTTCCGGCTCCCTTCAGCGGAAGTGTAAGTCGCCCGATAATTTTACTATGTACGCCGGGGACTACTGTAAAAACTACGTCTCCTGTTTTTACCTGCTGATTTCTGCTCCAATAATTGGTAAAGGTGATCTTTCCTCTTATGGGCGATACCAGGACAAAGGTGTTCTCCCAATAATCCAGCTTACTTTCCAAAACATGAAATGCTGCAGTCAATTCAGTTTGAAGCTGGCGTCGTTGATCCTCAAATTCTTTTTCTGCCCCGATTTGTTCCCGCTCCAATGCAATCATTTCCGTTTCAATTTCAGCAATATTGGACATGACCCCATGAAAATCGTATTTTTTTTGCAGCATGAGCGATTCCGAATTCTTATAATCCTGCGCCGAAAGAACATCCCGTTTATATAGCATCGAATCGCGGGCAAACTGTTCCCTGGTAATGTCCAGTTCCTTTTGCATCACTTGTTTCTGTGCTGCAAGTCGGTCCAAATAAATTCGGTACATGCGTACCTCTTTTTTTAATGACGCTATTTTTTGCGGATAATAGTTTAGACGGACAAAAGAGATATAATTATTATATAAGCGAAGGAAAGATGAATAATCGGACTGAACATCACCCAGTCTGTAGCCTGCGGCGTTGATATGAAAATCCAGAGTATCGAATGTGGTCAGGAAAAGTCCATCTCTTTTCATATCGATCTTCAATTGCCGGATATCGTCATACAGTGCAGTACTTTCTAATACAGCCAGCACCTGCCCCTTCGAAACAGTATCGTTATCGCCGACCAGCAGGTGATCAATCCGTCCGGTGGTCCGGGCAACAAGATGAGCCGGCGGATTTTCCGATAAAACGACGACTTTGCCACTCACCACATCCGGATAATGAAACAACCAACTGCTCAACAGGACCAGCAGCACGAAAATCAAAATGACCATCAATCCGCTTCTCAGCAGCCAGGAAGGAGATTTACCAATGATCTCCTGAACTTCGTCGCTATGTTGTTCCAATGCCATCAGACGCAGATTTTTTTAGATTGATATGATTAAGATCCTAATTCCAGCTGATTTTTGACCAGCTTGTAATAAGCTCCCCGTTTTGCAGTAAGGTCCTCATGCGTTCCCAGTTCAACAAGCTCCCCGTTTTCAAGAACAATGATCTGATCGGCATTTCTCACGGTACTAAGCCGGTGCGCCACAACAACCACTGTTTTCCCTTTATATACCTGATCAAGGTTCTCCATAATGATTTTCTCATTATTTGCATCCAAAGCATTGGTCGCTTCATCAAAAAACAGGTATTCCGGATCTTTGTAAATAACCCGGGCAATCAGGATCCGCTGTTTCTGGCCCTGGCTTAACCCGTGGCCGTTAGCCCCTATTTTGGTATTGAGGCCCAACGGCAACGTTTCTATGAAACTGTCAATATTAGCCATTTTTACTGCAAAGAACAGCTTCTCTTTATCCGGATGCTCATTGCCCAGGGTGATATTATTATAAATAGTATCCGAAAAAATAAATCCATCCTGCATGACGGCACCCACCTTCGAACGCCACCATTGCTGGGAAAAATGCTGAAGGTCAGTTTCACCCACCAAAATCTTTCCCTGAACAGGAGGATAGAAACCCAGAAGTAACTTAACCAGCGTGGTCTTCCCGCTTCCGCTGGTTCCGACAATAGCAGTTATCTTCTTTTCGGGAATAGTCAGATTAATATCTTTTAATACCTTTGGAGAATGAGATCCTTCGTATTGAAAAGCAAGATCTTTAATTATCAGGGACTGATTAGAGGGCATTGCATTCAGCAAAGGTTTGCTTTCAGCTTCTTCATTTTCCCTGTCGTGAATCTCAGCTAACCGTTCCAGGCTGATCCGTGCATCCTGAGCCAGATGCATAAAATTAATCATCTCGTTCAAAGGACTGTTCAACTGACCTATTATATATTGTACCGCCAGCATCATACCAAGGGTCATATTTCCATGGATGACATCCATGGCAGCAATCACGGTGATGATGATGTTCTTCGTTTGATTAATGAACACGGATCCTGCCTGCTGATACTGATCAATAGAAAGGCTTTTTACATTGATGCGGAACAGATTGGCCTGAATACGCTCCCATTCCCACCGTTTTTGCTTCTCGTAATTATTGAGTTTGATCTCCTGCATCCCCGAAAAAAGCTGGATCAGAATACCTTGATTATCCGAGAAACCGGCAAATTTATGGTAATCCAACTGGCGACGCTGTTTCATGAAAAGAAACATCCATCCCACATATGCAGCCGATCCGGCGATGAATACAAGCAGAATCTTCCAGCTATAGACAGCCAGTACAATGCCAAATACAAACAGATTGATGAACGAAAACAGAATATTTATCGTCTGGGAGGTCAGAAATCGTTCTATGCGCCGGTGATCGGTCACACGCTGCATCAAATCGCCGATCATCCGCGTGTCGAAAAAACTCATGGGAAGTTTCATCAGTTTGATCAGGAAATCAGAAAGAATGGAAATGTTGATTCGGGTCGAGACGTGCAGCAGAATCCATGAGCGGATGAAATCGATCGACAATTGTCCTGCAAAAAGCATCAATTGCGCTGTAAGGACCAAATAAATAAACCCAATATCCTGATTGTTGATACCCACGTCGACCATGCTTTGTGTCAGGAAAGGAAAGATCAGCTGAATCACACTACCCGCCAGAAATCCCAGCAATAACTGGGTCATTAACCGTTGATGCGGTTTGAAATAAGGAAATAAAAACTTGAAACCGGACCGGTCCGGTTTCAAGTTTTCCAGCTCATAAAAAGCAGGAGCCGGTTGCAAAATCAGACAAATACCCTTCTCCTCTCCCTTTGAAACAACAGCCAACCAATGCTTTTTAAACTCTGCAAGAGTATATTTAACCAGGCCAAAAGCAGGATCAGCCAAATGAACATATTCTTTTTTAATATCATACACTACTACAAAATGATTTTGATCCCAATGCACAATACAAGGTTTCGGAACATCTCTTAAAAGTTGTTCCAATGTCACCTTTGTTCCCAGACTTCGCATTCCGATAGCTTCGGCAGCGTCACTGATGCCAAGCATCGAAACTCCTTCGCGGGAGAGCTGCGACTTTTCCCGCAAAAAATCGAGGCTGATGTTCTTCCCGTAAAATTTTGCGATCATCCTGAGACAGGAGGGCCCGCAATCCATGGCATCGTGTTGTTTAAAATGAGGGAATCCAGACATATTGTTAGTTTAGCCAATAAACCAGGCGGAAAGATAATCAGAACGTTTTGATTAAGCAAGTGTAAACCCAGGCTCGCCTGAGCATTATATTAGCTCGCCATAGTGTGTCCTCTTAAAAATGTTTCTATAACACATTTTTCAAAATACAACAAAGTTGTTTGTTAAGAGATTATTACTAATTTTGATGACTTCCACGATAAAAATCGACTGTCAATGATCAATTTTTAACCAATAAAAACTAACATCATGAATGTATATGGGACCAACGAAATCCGAAACATTGCATTAATCGGCAATGCCGGCTGTGGAAAAACCACCCTCGCAGAAGCCATGCTCTACGAGGGTGGAGTCATTAATCGCAGGGGAGAGGTAGCAGCAAAAACGACCGTATCCGATCATTATCTGATTGAACAGGATTACGGAAATTCAGTTTTTTCAACAGTTCTCTATTCCGAATACAATCAAAAGAAGGTCAATATTATTGATACTCCGGGAATGGACGATTTCAGGGGTGCAGTAATTTCCTCCCTGCATGTTGTAGGCAGTGCTGCCCTGGTTATCAACACTCCGCATGGCATAGAAGCTGGTACAGAAGCCGGTTTTAACCGCATGGAAAAGGCAAAAAAGCCATTACTGATCGTGTTCAATCAGCTCGACCATGAAAATGTAAATTTTGAACAATCGTATGAGCAGACAAGGAGTGTTTTCGGAAATAAAGTGACCTTGGTTCAATATCCTGTCAACCCCGGCCCCGGCTTTAACGGCATCATCGATGTGCTGAAAATGAAATACTATAAATACCCCGTCGATGGAGGTAAGCCTGAGGTGCTTGACATACCTGCAGAAGAACAGGAAAGGGCAAATGAATTACACAATGAGCTGGTTGAAATGGCTGCAGAGAATGATGAATCGTTAATGGAGCTGTTCTTTGAACAGGGGTCTCTTTCCGAAGATGAAATGCGCAAAGGGATTAAACTCGGGATGATGGTCCGCAGCCTGTTCCCGGTATTCTGCACATCAGCAAAAAAGAACA
This sequence comes from Prolixibacteraceae bacterium, assembly GCA_039679975.1. Lineage (GTDB taxonomy): Bacteria > Bacteroidota > Bacteroidia > Bacteroidales > Prolixibacteraceae > JBCFBK01. The sequence continues at coordinate 11,739 of JBDKTZ010000400.1, read as the reverse complement.
TAGGGGTTGGACGCCTGCTCGAGTTCATCACCAACGTTATTCCTTCACCTGCCGAAGCAGCCGAGATACCTGAAATAAACGGGAAGAAACCCAAAATGGACCAGGATGCCCCCACCTCACTGTTCGTTTTCAAAACATCGATCGAACCGCATGTTGGCGAAGTAACTTTTTTTAAAGTAATGAGCGGAACGGTGCGGGAAGGCCAAGACCTGATTAATTCAAAAACACAAAATAAGGAACGAATTTCACAACTTTTTGTTTGTGCCGGAAAGAACCGTGTGAAAGTCTCTGAAATAGTTGCAGGTGACATTGGCGCCACTGTAAAACTTCGGGAAACGAAAATCAATCACACCCTCAGTGAAAAAGAAGCCGCCTATCAGTTCGCTCCCATCGTTTTCCCGACGTCCCGGCATAGTGTTGCCTTAAAAGCCGTCAATGAATCAGACGATGAAAAAGTCTCTGAAATGTTCCAAAAACTTCACGATGAAGACCCAACTTATATTGTTGAGTATTCAAAGGAATTGAAACAGATGATCGTTCATTGCCAGGGCGAATACCATCTTAACGCGCTAAACTGGTTTTACAAGAACATATTCAAACTTGACATCGAATTCCAAACTCCGAAGATCCCGTACAGGGAAACTATTACAAAAGGGGCTCAGGCCGATTATCGTCATAAAAAGCAATCGGGTGGAGCCGGTCAGTTTGGTGAAGTTCATATGTATATTGAGCCTTACATCGAGGATGTCCCGCCCAAAAGCATGTTTGTACTGAATGGCAAGGAATTCAAGCTTTCGGTGCGCGATACCCAGGAATACCCGCTATCCTGGGGAGGCAAACTGATTTTTCACAACTGCATCGTCGGAGGATCGATCGATGCCCGTTTCTTGCCGGCCATTTTAAAAGGGATCATGGAAAAAATGGAAGAAGGCCCGCTGACCGGCTCTTATGCACGCGATATCCGGGTTTATATTTATGACGGCAAAATGCATCCGGTCGATTCCAATGAAATCTCATTCAGGCTGGCAGGAAGAAATGCCTTCTCAAAAGCTTTTCGTGAAGCCGGACCAAAAATACTCGAGCCGGTCTGCAATCTTGAAGTAATGGCTCAAAGCGATAAATTGGGCGATGTGATGGGCGACCTCCAGGGACGCCGCGCTCTGATCATGGGTATGGGCAGTGAAAGAGGATACGAAAAAATCAGCGCTAAAGTACCGATGAAAGAGATGTACAAGTATTCCACGTCTTTAAGCTCAATCACTCAGGGAAGGGGAATGTTCAGCCTGGAGTTAGCCGGCTACGAAAAAGTACCGCAGGAAATTCAGGATGAACTACTGGCTGCTTATGCAGCAGAGCTTGTCGAAGATTGAACCAATTCTGTTTTTACTAATCCAAAAAAAGCCCGGATCTTAGCCAATCCGGGCTTTTCTGCTCCTCCAAATTCTTCTTTTATACATTTTACCAGCTCCCTTTTACCATAGTTAAAAAATCTATTCATCCTGAACAATAAATTCAGGAAATAGGTTTTACCTTTGTAGCGTACCTAAAACAGTCATACTTTCACGACTGTTACAATGAATACCCGGTACACGACAACAGAATATTTTCATGACAAAACGAGCCTGTCTTTTAGTCACAACAGCTTGTAGTAGAAAGTCGTTCGAATATTCCGCAAGGTTTTGTGAAATATCTCTGTTGGTGTAACAATAGAATGTTTGTTTCTTTAAAGTGTCGTATTGTGAACTATTTAGATGAACTAAATGAGCCGCAGCGTGAAGCAGTGACGGCTACCGATGGCCCGTCACTGGTTATTGCCGGTGCCGGGTCAGGGAAAACACGGGTCCTCACGTACCGGGTCGCTCACTTGCTTAAATCGGGTGTGCACCCCGGGAAAATATTGGCTCTTACTTTTACCAACAAGGCGGCCCGGGAAATGAAAGACCGGATTTCAGCCATTGTCGGGCAAAATACAGCCAAATATCTGTGGATGGGAACATTTCATTCCATCTTTGCCCGTATTTTAAGGGTGGAATCAGCCAATACCGGCTATCCTTCCGACTTTACCATTTATGATTCGGCCGATTCAAAGAGCCTGCTCCGGACAATTACCAAGGATATGCAATTTGACGAAAAAGTCTATAAGCCCAATGTGGTTGCAAGCCGTATATCTGCAGCAAAAAACGGACTGATCACTTCTGTGTCTTACCAGCAGAACAGCCAGATCATGGAATACGACATGAGTATCCGGATGCCGCGAATTGCAGAGATTTACAAGGAATATGACCGCAGATGCCTTTTGGCCGGGGCCATGGATTTTGATGATTTACTGCTGAAAACAAACGTTCTCTTTCGCGATCATAAAGAAGTGCTTGAAAAATACCAGCGTCACTTTGATTATATTTTGGTAGATGAATATCAGGATACAAACTTCTCGCAGTACCTGATCGTGAAAAATCTGGCTGCATTGCATCACAATATTTGCGTGGTTGGTGATGATGCGCAGAGTATCTATTCTTTCAGGGGAGCCCGAATAGAAAATATACTGAACTTTCAGAAAGACTACCCTAAACACCGGGTGTTCAAGCTTGAACAGAATTACCGTTCCACCCAGATTATTGTGAATGCAGCAAACAGCATTATCGCAAAAAACAAGCGTCAAATCCCTAAGAACGTTTTTTCAAAAAAAGAAGCTGGAAAACAAATCAAGGTGATCTCTGCACTCACTGACAATGAGGAAGGATACCTGATTGCCAATGAGATCAGTGAAAGTCGTATATGCCAACATTATCATTATCAGGATTATGCCATTCTGTACCGAACCAACGCGCAATCCCGTATTTTCGAGGAGGCTTTGCGAAAGCGGAATATCCCTTATAAAATATATGGCGGCCTTTCTTTTTATCAGCGAAAAGAGATCAGAGACTTGCTTGCATACTTCCGGTTAGTCATTAATCCAAAGGATAATGAAGCTTTAAAAAGAATCATCAATTACCCGGCCAGAGGCATTGGGGAGACTACCCTGGGCAAACTGGAACAGGCTTCACTTGACGAAAATAAAAGTATATTCGAAATGATCACCTGGAGCGGGAAAAGTAATCCGGCTCTGTTCAATCAGGGAATTACAAATAAATTAATTAACTTTGCCCAACTAATAAATCAATTTGCAGAATCGGCATCCATTTCCGACGCTTATGAATTGGCAGGCGCCATTGCCGCTCAGACCGGATTGATAAAGGATCTCTACAGGGATCAAACGCCGGAGGGGCTTAGCCGTTTTGAGAATATCCAGGAGCTATTGAATGGTATCCAGGAATTTACAATCAATGCCAGGGAAGAAGGCTTACCAAATACATTAGGCAGTTATATGCAAGATGTAGCATTGCTGACTGATCAGGACTCAAATAAGGAAGAGGACCGGGACAAGGTAACCATGATGACGATTCATTCTTCCAAAGGATTGGAATTTAAAAATGTGTTCATTGTTGGACTGGAAGAAAATCTCTTCCCGTCATTATCCATGGGAAGCACCCCGACAATCGAATCGTTTGAAGAAGAACGGCGTTTGTTTTATGTGGCACTCACAAGAGCAGAAGAAAATGCATTCCTCAGTTTCGCGAAACAGCGTTATCGCTGGGGAAAATTGGATTTCTGCAATCCAAGCCGGTTTATTGCAGAAATTGATTCGCAATATCTGGAGATGCCCGACGAAAATGATCTGAACTTTGAAAGCGCTCCCCCTGTTACATGGATGAAACAAAGTCTTTCACCGGCCAATGCGGTTTCTGCAAAACAACCATCGGTTGAACATCAGCAAACGATGACCGGGAAACTGATGAAATTAAGGGAGGCAAAAAAACAGAGTCAAAACATTGATGGCGACGATCCCCGCGAAATTCAGGGAGGTATGATTGTTGAACATCAACGCTTTGGACAAGGCAAAGTGTTGCAGGTAGAAGGTTCATTCCCAAATCTTAAGGCAACAGTCTTTTTTCAAAATGCAGGGCAAAAACAATTATTACTGAAATTTGCAAAACTCAAAATTATTCATTGAAAGAAATAGCCGCTAAGGAAGCAAGAAAGAGAACCGGAACACGGATTCTCAGATTATTGGACTCACTGACTGCCTGAATATCTGACTGTCTGAGGGTCTTGTGTCTCATGTTTTGTATCCTGGGTTTTGATACTCTTAATGCCTGATACTTAAAATTTAATGAAAAAGATTTGACAGCTGGATTTTTTAATTTAGATTTGCAGCAGGAATTACCTCCAACTGCTTATTATCAAGTTTATTTCCGGTATTTATTACGACCTTTTATTCACTATTTATTTGACATTTTTTAAATGGATTACAATTCAAACCGTAAGAAATTACCCCTGCCTGAATACGGCCGGAATCTTCAAAATATGGTTGACCATATCATGACGATTGAGGACAGGGATGAAAGAAACCGTGCAGCAAGAACCATCATTGACATCATGGGTAACATGTACCCTTATCTTCGGGACATCAATGACTTTAAACATAAGTTGTGGGACCACCTGGCCATCATGTCTGATTTTCAGCTTGATATTGATTATCCCTACGAACCGCCCAGAAGGGAAACGTTCAATGAACCCCCCGGAAGAATTGGATATGACTTTGGGAAGATCAAATTGCGTCATTACGGAAAAATCATGGAATCGCTTATTGGAAAGGCAGCCAAGTTTGAGAACGGCGAAGAAAAGGAAATTCTGATCAAGTTGCTTGCCAACCATATGAAAAAAAGCTACCTTGTCTGGAACAAGGATACGGTTGACGATGAAAAAATTTATGCCGATCTGGAAATTCTTTCATACGGGCAAATTAAACGTTCGGACCTTGATCTGACCGAAACAAAAGACATCCTTTTCCGGAACCGCAAGAAAGCTGCACCGATACGCATTCCTAAAAAGCCCCATCGTAAAATCGATTAACGCGTTCTTCAGGGATGGCAACATTTCAAGTTGAAGGAGGCAAAAAATTAAGCGGTCTGCTTGAGCCTCAGGGAGCAAAAAATGAAGCATTGGAAGTGATATGCGCGACTCTCCTGACACCCGAAAAAGTAACGGTGTCCAACATCCCGGAGATTAGTGATGTATTGAAGCTGATTGAAATCCTGACTGACCTGGGCGTAAAGATACAGCGGATGGAAAAAGGCACTTATGTATTCCAGGCAGATGATCTGAATCTGGCTCATCTGCAAACGGAAAAATTTGCCCGGCAGGCTACAAGTTTGCGTGGTTCGATCATGATTGTTGGTCCTCTTGTTGCCCGTTACGGAAAAGCCTTCATTCCTCAACCGGGAGGCGACAAAATTGGCCGCCGAAGACTGGATACCCACTTTATTGGTTTACAAAAACTTGGCGCTGACTTTCAATTCGATACCTGTAAAAATGCCTATGCGGTAACTGCCCCTAAACTGACAGGTAGTTATATGTTGCTGGAAGAAGCTTCGGTGACCGGAACAGCCAATATTTTAATGGCAGCCGTGCTGGCCGAAGGAAGAACAACGATCTATAATGCTGCCTGTGAGCCATACGTTCAGCAATTATCGCAAATGCTGGTTTCGATGGGAGCCAGGATCGGCGGTATCGGATCCAATCTTTTGCAGATAGAAGGGGTCCAGTCCCTTTCGGGATGTACCCACCGGGTTCTGCCCGATATGATCGAAGTTGGCAGTTTCATTGGACTGGCAGCGATGACAGGTTCTGAGATCACGATTCCGAATGCAGGTGTCAGTCATTTAGGACTTATACCTGATTCATTCCGCAAACTGGGCATTCATCTGGAAATTAAAAACGACGACATATTTGTTCCCGCCCGGGAAGAATATGAAATAGAAACCTTCATCGACGGATCGATCATGACGATCGCCGATGCAATCTGGCCAGGATTGACACCCGACCTGCTAAGTATCTTTCTGGTCGTGGCGACTCAGGCAAAAGGAACTGTGCTGATTCATCAGAAAATGTTTGAAAGCCGTTTGTTCTTTGTCGATAAGCTGATCGACATGGGAGCTCAGATCATTTTATGTGATCCGCACCGGGCTACGGTGATCGGTCTGAACCGAAAGCACCAGCTTCGCGGTACAACCATGACTTCGCCCGATATCCGGGCAGGTGTGGCCTTGCTTATCGCGGCGCTGTCCGCGCAAGGGACCAGCAAGATCTTTAACATTGAACAGATTGACCGCGGATACGAGCAGATCGATCGCCGCCTCCGGGCAATAGGCGCCGCCATTGAACGGATAGAGTAGCAAGGAGCATAGCGAACCCGGGCTGCCTTTCTTTTTTATACTTTTGTCACCCTTACAGTACAACAAGTGCCATTTTGTCTTTATCACCAGACATGGCAGAATTTTTGTGTAGATTAAAACCGTTAATGTAAAAATTTACAATAAAATGGCAGACGAGAAAAACAGCACTGATCAGGAACAGCCGGCCGGAGAAGTAAAAGGGGCGGCCAATCAGGAAGAAACTGTTTCTGAAACGCACGAAGAGAAAAAAGAGGAAAAAAAAGAAGATAAAAAATCCAAAAAGGACAAGACTCACGAGCAAATAGAGAAACTTGAAAAGGAAATAGCAGAAGTAAAAGATAAACACCTTCGGCTGCAGGCCGAGTTTGATAATTTCCGCAAACGCACGCTAAAGGAAAAAATGGAATTGCTGAAATCGGGCGGAGAGACCGTTTTAACCAGTATTCTCCCGGTGATTGACGATCTGGAAAGGGCACTTGCTGCATTCAGTGAAGTTGAAGATGAAAGTCCCTTTAAGCAGGGTGTAATTCTGATTTATAATAAGTTTCAAGAATTCCTGAAACAGAACGGCATTAAAGAAATCGATGCAAAAGGAAAAGACTTTGATACGGATCTGCATGAAGCGATTACCAAGATTCCTGCTCCTGCCGAAGAGATGAAAGGCAAAATAATTGATGTTGTCCAAAAAGGATATTTGCTTAATGAAAAGGTTATTCGTTTCGCCAAAGTTGTAATTGGTGAGTAATCTTAGAAAACATTAAAAAAGCATGGCAAAAAGAGATTATTACGAAATATTGGGTGTCAGTAAGGATGCAGGTGCTGAAGAGATCAAGAAAGCTTACCGGAAAAAAGCAATCCAGTATCATCCGGATAAAAATCCGGGAGATAAGGAAGCGGAAGAAAAATTCAAGGAAGCCGCCGAAGCTTACGAGGTATTGAGCAATCCTCAAAAGAAACAACGGTATGATCAATTTGGTCACGCCGGTATGGGTGGCGCTGCCAATGGCTTTAGTCAGCATGACATGTCGATGGACGATATATTTTCCATGTTCGGCGATATTTTTGGCGGTGGTGGCTTCGGCAGCGGATTTGGCGGTTTCAGCGGATTTGGCGGCTCACGCAGTCAGGGACGGCGGGTGCACCGCGGATCAGATTTACGTGTCAAGGTCATGCTTAATCTGAATGAAATTGATAAAGGAGTTGAGAAGAAACTGAAATTAAAAAAATATGTCAGTTGCGACGTGTGCCATGGAACAGGGGCAGCCGGAGGATCAGATTATTCTACCTGTTCCACTTGTCACGGAAGCGGTCATGTGACACGCGTGACCAATACCTTGCTGGGACAGATGCAAACAACAACCACCTGTCCCACCTGTAACGGAGAGGGTCAGGTCATTAAAAACAAATGTACCAACTGCGGAGGAGAAGGCGTTGTCCGCGGCGAAGAAGTAATCAACATCAAGATCCCGGCAGGTGTCGGAGAAGGAATGCAGCTGAATGTATCGGGTAAGGGAAATGCCGGACGCCATGGCGGAGTGAACGGCGATCTGCTGGTGGTGATCCAGGAAGAATCGCATCCCGATCTGATCCGTGACGGGAACAACCTCATTTATAACTTGTTTATTAATATGCCCGATTTTATTTTGGGTAAAACTTCTGAGATTCCTACAGTCGACAGTAAAGTAAAAGTAAAGATAGAACCAGGTACTCAGCCTGAAAAGATCCTGCGCTTAAGAGGCAAAGGTCTGCCCGACATTAACGGTTACGGGAAAGGCGATCTGTTGGTACGGATACACGCCTGGATACCGAAAAAGATCACGCCCGAAGAAAGGAAAATACTTGAAAAACTCCAGCAATCACCCAATTTTCAGGAAACACCCGGCTCGGGCGATAAGAATTTCTTTGAAAAGATGCGCGACATATTTGAATAATTGAAATACGCGATGACAACAAAAAAAAGCTGTACCTGATTGAACGGTGCAGCTTTTTTGCGATCATCCCGGACAAAGACACGCACCCCGATACACAGAGAAACGCAGGGCCTTACCCGCCTCCTTATCCGAATAGTTGAGTCTCAAACCGTCGTTCCTCATAGCCCTTCCATGATTTCAAAATATTTGCTTTTATTTCTTATTGATGCTTTTATGTATTAAAATGAAAAATTAAGCAATTAAAGGGAGCACACGAGGAAAGCAAACGAAATTAGCAAACAGTACTATCTATATCTATTTGGTATACATAGACCTCCATTTGCGGAAACGGTGACCTGCCAGACAGCAGAATAAATATTTCAGAAGAAATAATTCGGATTATTTGTTTTTATTTCGAATTATTTTTTATTTTTGAAAACATATTGCTGATATAAAACAAATTAAATCTTTGCGAAACACAAAATGAAATTTTGGTGAATTTTTTGAAAGCTGAACGAGAAGGATCGTGCATGTCTTACTGGAGGCTACTTATGCACTTGCCCGGTACATCCCCGAAAAAAATTATGAACATAGATTACGATTGTTACCTCGGAAGCCCAAACTTTAAGTGTGAAATCTGTCGTGGTAGAGGGTTTACTGAAAACGAAAATAATTAAAACATATGAGAGACATTAGTATTAGAAATATTAAAATGTATTTGTGGCTGGCGCTGACCGTCATCTTATCATTATATGGCTGCGGGAAAGGAGACGACGATCCGGAGCCTGTCGATGATTTTAATGTACAGGTTAGCCTTCCGTCCACAATTGAGGTGACCAAAGGCGGTGAATATGTCTTCACGGCACAAGGCGGAGGCGGACTAAAAACCTCCGATTCTTTCATTCTGGAATCGGGTGGTATATCGCACGTTTGCTCTGTCACCGCTGTTTCATCCACGGGCTTCACGGTACGGATTTCCAATGAATGTGAAACCGGCAATTACAATGTCTCCGTTAAACGGGATGTACGGAAGAAGTCTGTTGGGCAGATCTACATCAATATTGTTGATTTCCTGTTTACGCCCGACCAGGGCACTACGGTATACGGCATCGTTAAATCGGAAGATGGCGGCGTGAAAGGTGTCGTGGTTTCGGATGGTGTCGAAGTGACTACCACCGACGAAAGAGGCATCTATCAGCTCAAGTCCGCGAAAAAAAGAAATTATGTGTTCATCTCGGTTCCGTCAAATTACGAAGCTCCTTCTTCGGGAGTGCTTCCCTTGTTCTTTCAGAGGCTAAAAGCCAGTGCCAATACAGTAGAACGGGCAGACTTCACGCTCAAAAAGGTTGCCGGACAAGATGCTTATAAAGTATTCATACTTGGCGATATGCATCTTGCCGCCCGGACAAACGATCTGAACCAGTTTGCGACGTTTACATCCGACCTGAACAATTACCGGAATGCCCATGCCTCTGAAAAGATGTACGCGATTGCCCTGGGTGACATGACCTGGGATTTGTACTGGTATTCAAACAACTTCGCGTTGCCCGAATACCTGAGCACGATCAACAGCCAAATTAAGGGTTTGCAGATATTTCATACCATCGGTAATCACGATTACGATTACAAAACGACTTCCGACTTTAGCGCGGAAGGCAAATACATGAGCTATATTGCCCCTACCTATTATTCCTTTAACCTTGGTAAGGTACACTATGTTGTCATGGACGATATCGATTGCAGCGATTACGACGGAACAGATTCCCGCAACTATAAAAAACTGACTTCTGCAGAACAGTTGAGCTGGCTTTCCAAAGACCTCTCTTATATTGACAAGTCAACTCCCCTGGTTGTCGTGATGCACGCACAAGTATATGATCCTTCCGAAACGACCGAATTCAAGATAGACCACGACATAACCAGCACCGAACAAATGTTCAACATCCTGGATGGTTATAAAGTGCATTTTGTGACGGGGCATACACACATGAATTTCAACGTTACACCGCAATCTGCCATTACAGGCGGGCGTGATTTCCATGAACACAACACAGCAGCTGTTTGCGCCTCCTGGTGGTGGACCGGTAACTTAACGCCGGGCGTCCATATCAGTCCTGATGGTACGCCGGGCGGATATTCGATTTGGAATGTTTCGGGGAAAGATTTGCAATATATCTATAAAGCCACCGGATGGACGGAGGATTACCAATTCCGCAGTTACGACCTGAACAATGTACACTTTTCGCTGGCAGATGTTCCGGAGATGCCTTCCTCCATTCCCACTTCGGTTAAGAATAAGTATTTGCAGTATGTCGATGCATACCCGGCAAACAACAATAACGAGGTGCTGATAAACATCTGGAACTGGAACCCGCGCTGGACGCTCACAGTAACCGACGAAGCCGGGAAAAGCCTGACGCCTGCAAAAGTCTGGGCATACGACCCCCTGCATATCGCCGCTCTTTCCGTAAAGCGCTTCAACTCGGCTGGCCTTACCGCTACTCCAAGTTTTATTACCGAGAAATTCACCCACTTTTTCAAGGTAAAAGCGGACAATGCAGATACAGACCTGACAATTACCGTCGAAGATGAATTCGGGCACACGTGGACGGAAAAAATGCAACGTCCAAAAGCCTTCTCTACCGACGTTTATAAAGTAAAATAAAAGTCACTATAATCTAAATCTATGAAAGCGATCAAATCATTTGTTTTGTTAATTCTGTTATTTGCGGTGCAGAGCTTTTCCATTCTTTCCGCTCAGAACAGAACGATATCGGGAAAAGTTCTTGATATCCAGCAGGAACCGCTCGTGGGGGTTACCATTCAGCTTAATGCCACCACGCAAGGTACGATTACTGCTGCGGATGGTTCTTTCAGGCTTCAGGCTCCATCGGAAGCTGTCGTACTGAATATCTCTTATGTGGGCTACCTGACCCAAAAAGTCAAGGTTGCACCCGATCAAAACGACATCAAGGTTTATTTGCAGGAAGATGTCATTCTGATTGATGAAGCAGTGGTTGTCGGTTATGGAACACAGAAAAAGGTTAACCTGACCGGCGCCGTTACAACCGTCGATAACAAAACCCTGGAAAACCGTGTGTCTCATTCGCTGACCACGATGTTGCAGGGATCTGTTCCGGGTCTTAACATTACCACTTCTTCAGGCGTGCCAGGCAGTTCGCCCGACATCAATGTACGTGGTGTGACTTCTATTAACGGCGCTTCCCCGCTTGTGCTCATCGACGGCGCTGTCGGTGACCTGAACCGTGTTAACCCAAATGACGTCGAATCCATCTCTGTCATCAAAGATGCCTCCGCCGCCGCTGTTTATGGTGCACGTGCAGCTTTCGGGGTCATCTTGGTTACCACAAAATCGGGATCGGCGCAAGACAATAAAGCGACTGTCCGTTACAGCGGCCGCTTCGGATGGGAAAGCCCAACCACTTCCACCGATTATGAAACCACCGGATATTGGTCAGTGTATACCGTCAACAAGTTTTGGAAGGCCGACTCGGGAACGCTCTACGTCAACTATACCGACCGCGATATGCAGC
>JBDKTZ010000551.1:0-8371 GCA_039679975.1 Prolixibacteraceae bacterium | reverse complement strand
GAAATGCTCGGCACAGTGTGGGCGGAAAACCGGATTTCATTTAAAAAGGGCATTCCCGATTATGATAAAATGCTTGGCCGGATTCACCATCAAATCAACATTCACCGACAGAATAAAGCAAATCTTACTCCTGAGCGGCCAACGCGCAGGGTCATTCCTCTGTTTTACCGGATTGCAGCAGTCCTGGTTCTCCCGTTGCTGATTACTTCGGCGGTCATGCTTTTTTCTGTTTATCATTCAGGGACAGGTACTTCACGATATGCTGAAAAAGAACTGATCACCAAGCCAGGCACCCGGATGAAGATTCAACTGGAAGATGGTACCAGGGTATGGCTTAATGATGGTACATTGATCCGGTATCCGGAAAAGTTCGTGAAGAATGAACGGCATGTTTTTGTTGACGGTGAGGCTTATTTTGAGGTTGCATCAGATCCGGAAAGGCCGTTTATCGTTGAAAATCCAATGGTTAATACCGTGGTTACCGGAACGTCATTTAATCTCAGGGCATACTGCAGCGATCAGTATTTCGAAGCAACACTGTCGGAGGGAAAGATCAGGCTTGTGAAAGGTGACCGGCAAATTACCATGATACCGGGTGAACAGGTCCAGTACAGCAATTCGGATAACCGGTTCTTTAACCGGAAAGTAGATCCTCTTATTTACTCTTCATGGATCGAAGGACGGCTGATCTTAAAGGATGAGTCTTTTCCTGTTGCTATGCTCAAGTTGAGCCGCTGGTATAACGCAGACATTGTCATTCAGGATCAGGAATTAAGGGATTTCAAGCTCACAGCGACTCTTGAAAACGAAAAAGTCGAGCAAACGCTGGAACATATTGCTTATGCTTTGCCGGTTACATACCGGATTGAGAAACACAGGAATTCAGAAAATGCTAAAATGATCGTTTATATGATGAGAAAATAAAAGAAGAGCCGGCGGGAATCTTGCACATTCGCCGCCGGCTCATAATTAGAGTAAATAATCTAACGCTTTAAATGTATGAAAAAAAAGTCAGAATTGGCTATCGCGGAGGGGTCTCCGTGGTGGAGAAAAACATTATTTTACATGAAATTAACTAATCTGTTGCTGTTGATAAGCGCTTTTCAGACGCTTGCGGCTGTTTCCTGGTCGCAAACAGCCACTCTTTCCTTAAGAATTCAGAATGCTGCGATAAAAGATGTTTTGCAGAAAATAGAGGACCAGTCGGACTATTATTTTCTTTACAGCAGCAAAGTGATTGATGTTGAGCGGAAAGTGAATGTGAACATGGAAAATGTGAACATTGAAAAGATCCTTTCCGGAGTTTTCATGGGGACGACTATTTCCTATAAAATTGACGGACGACTCATTGTTCTTCAGGATTCTCAGAGTGATCTTCCGGGTTTGTCTTTTCAGAACCTGACGATTGCCGGATCAGTGAAAAACTCGTTAGGGGAATCTTTGCCTGGAGTTACCATTGCAGTAAAAGGTGCATCGAAGGGAACGGTCAGCGACAGTAACGGTAATTTCAATCTGACCAACGTTGCCGATGATGCCATTCTTGTCGTATCGTTTGTGGGGATGAGAACGCAGGAAATTAAAATTGATGGCCGTACCAGTATTCAGGTCGTTCTTGAAGAAGAGACTATCGGACTGGAGGAAGTTGTCGCTATTGGATATGGTACACAGAAAAAATCAACTTTAACAGGTTCAGTCAGTACAGTAAAACCTGAAGAAATTAAGTCGATCCCGGCGACCAATATGTCGCAGTTGGTCACCGGAAGACTGGCAGGCGTCATTACCCGCCAACCCAGCGGAAATCCAGGGAAAGATCAGGCTGAAATACGAATTCGCGGTGCAAGCGGAGCCCTTGTGGTCGTAGACGGTATTATTGGCAGGGACTTTAATTCGATAGATCCGAATGATATTGAGTCTTTAAGTGTTTTGAAAGATGCGTCGGCAACCGCGGTATATGGCGCCCGGGCTCAAAACGGTGTCATACTTGTCACCACGAAAAGAGGACAGAAAAAAGATATTGAGCTTAATTATAATGCTTATGTCGGATTTCAAAAGCCGACACGTGAACCGGATTTCCTGAGCGTAAAGGAGAAATGGATCAGAGACAGAAAGTATAATACCGCCATTGGCATTCCTGATACCTGGAACCAGGAATACTTTGATAAAATCGGGACTGATCCTGACGGGCTCACTGACGAGGTCATCATTGGCAGGAACTGGGGAAATGAAAACTACAGAGAGCAGTTATTGAAAAATGCGGCCATGCAGACCCAGCATAACCTTTCTCTCTCGGGAGGTAACAAGCGGTCCAGCTTTTATGCCTCTTTCGGGTATTTCAATCAGGAAGGAATGTTCAAAACTTCCATAACAAAGTATGACCGCTATAGCTTGCGTTCTAATTTTGATTCCTGGTTTCTGGATGACAATCTGAAAGTTTCATTTGATATGTTCGGCCAGTATGGCGATGGAAACTATCCTTCTGCAGGAGATGCAGAGATCTGGGAACGTTTATACGGAGCAATCAGCACCAGACCACTAATGTTCTCCAATGGAAAATATACATCTCAAAGCGGGAATGATAATGTAAAAGCACAACTGGATCCTGCTCATGGTTATTTGAGGGAAGACAGGAAAAGATTTAATTCAAACTTACAGTTCGAATTAAAAATACCATTCATTAAAGGACTGTCAGTCAAAGCGCTTGCCGCCTACGATTATTATAACAATTTCGACAAGTACTGGAATGTGAATGTGCCTCTGTATGATTTATATGATGATACCGAGGGTAATGTTTTTTCAAAGCCGGAATTAAGGCAAACCAATACTTCCGGTTATTCGCTCAATTTCGAAACCCATATGCAATATTTGAGGTCATTTGGCGATCACAATGTTTCTGCGTTGCTTGTGTATTCCCAGAATGAAAGTAACAGCCAGTGGTTTAATGCCTACAAGAAAAATTATATCACTTCTGCGTTAGATCAGCTATTCATGGGTGAAAATTTAGGTCAATCCAATACCGGATATGAGTACGAGGAAGCCAGGCAGGGAATAGTCGGCAGGTTTACCTATGATTACAAAGGGAAGTATTTGCTGGAAACCAATTTTCGCTATGACGGGTCCATGAATTTTCCCAAAGGAGATCGTTGGGGATTCTTCCCTTCCATCGCAGTCGGTTATCGCATTTCTGAAGAACCTTACTTCCAGTCAATCATTTCTCCCGATATTGTCAATAATTTGAAAATAAGGCTTTCGTACGGAAAGATCGGAAATGATAACGTGGGAGTCAGTTTCCCCTATCTGGCTACCTATACGCTTAGTGATGCCTATGTGCTGGGCAGCAATCAGACGATTGTGAAGGGTGCAAGCGAGAATGAACTTCCGAGCTTTGACATTACGTGGGAAGAGACGAAATCGTTTAACGGCGGGATGGAAGCAGGATTGTTTCAGAATAAATTATTGATGGAGATCGACTTTTTCTACAATAAAACAACCGGGATCCTGTTGTCCAGATCCGATCAGTCTTCTACACTTCTGGGTAAAAGCTTTCCCAAGGAAAATATAGGAATTCAAAGAAGAGGAGGGTTCGATTATAAGTTAAGCTATTTCCTGAAAAAAGGAAATTTCGATCTGGAATTAGGTCATACATTCTCTTATTGGTCTTCTCTGTGGGAATATATGGATGAAAATACCGGACGGCTGGAAATACCTAATTGGAGAGAAACCCAGGCATCACCAAGCTATGGCGTAATTTGGTCTGCAAATGGTTATTATCAGTCTTATGAGGAGGTTATGAATTCGCCGAGGAATATGTCCTATAATCTTCTGGAGCCCGGATACATCAAGTACAAGGATCTGAACGGTGATGGAAAGATTGACAGTTATGATCAGAAAAGACAGGGGAAACCAACCTTTCCGCAGATCCAGATGGGTTTTACATTTCGTGCAGGATACGAGGGATTCGGACTTAGCGGATTGCTTGTGGGGGCAACCAGGTACAACAAAATGTTGTCTGAGCAGCTGCGCGCCGGTATGCACAGTATCACATACAAGGAACATGATAATCTGTGGACGCCTGATAATCCGAATGCAAAATATCCCCGGCAGGGAGAATACAGGACGGGAAACAATTATGAGACTTCCAACTTCTGGTTGAGAGACGCGTCTTATTTAAGGCTGAAAAACCTCGAGCTTAGTTACGATTTTAAACATAAGCTGATTAAATCGAAAAACATCCAGGCTCTCCGGATGTATCTGAGCGGAACGAATCTTTTCACAATCACCGATTTGGAAATCATAGACCCTGAATTAGGATCAGATACCGGTTCAGGATATCCGCTGATGCAGGTATACTCCTTGGGATTAAATGTAACATTTTAATGAAAAGTATTATGAAAATTGAGAATAAGAGAGAGCAAAGCCAAACTTGTTTGAGTTTTGCCGAACGTGAGCAATTTGCCGGGCGAAGCCGGAAAAAAAGATTCTTGATATATTTTACACTGGCGCTGCCCTTACTTTTCGCATGTGAAGATTATCTTGAAAAGGAACCACATGACAAGGTGACTGATGCAGCTGTCTGGAATGATGAAGCGCTGATCGAAGCATACATCAACGGACTTTATAATTATTTGGGTATCCCCGGGGGAAGAAATGATATCGTAACAGGGGTGACAGAGAGGTTAACGGAAGAATGCTGGTCTGACAATGCACAGCATTGCGGTGGTTTTTTTATGGATATTCATAACATTACTTTAGGGAATTATACCAGCGCTGATAATTTTGGATTTACATTTGGAGATATTCGCCATGCCAACGTGGCCATTAAGAATATTCCCGAATCAACAACAATTGATGAAAGCAAGAAAGAGCTGTTTCTCGCACAGGCCTATTTTTTCAGGGCTTATTTCTATTCTCAAAAGGTAAAGTACTTTGGTGGTTTACCCATTATTGACAAACCGTTAACGCAGAATGATGAACTCAATCTTCCCCGGAATACAGTAGAAGAATGCTATGACTTTATCATTGCCGATCTGAAAAAGGCAGCAGATGCCCTGCCTGTTGAATGGCCTGCAGGTGAGCTGGGACGGGTAACAAAAGGCGCCGCATTATGCCTGAAGTCAAGAGTGGAACTCTATGCAGGAAAATACACGGAGGCAGCTAAAACATGCGAGGAAGCCATGAAATTGGGTTATGATCTGCATCCCGATTACGGTGAATTATTTAACAAAAGAGAACCGTATAAAACAAGTAAGGAAGTTTTAATGGTGATGCAATTCAAGGATCCTGAACGGGCTCATTATCTTGAATTGCACCAGAATCCGAACAGGGGTTTACAAATTTACGGATGGGGCGCTGCATGTCCGACGCAGGATCTTGTTGACGAATATTTCGTCGTTGACAATGATGGCGTAGCCAGAAGATGGCAGGAATCCAAAACATTCACGGATAATTTTCCGGCAATGGGTACGCATGCCATGTGGCTGAACAGGGATAAACGATTTTATGCAACTGTGTTATATGATTCGACTTATATTGAATATCCCGGGGCAAAGCAATGCCTGATCATGACTGTAGGCCATCCGTTAGGTTACCTGGCAACGGGCGACGGACAGCATTTATCTCAAACCGGGTATTATCCGGCTAAATTCAAATATATGAAAGATCAGGCCACCAAGATTCCAAATTATGCATCCGGTCCCACAGATGTACACTGGATCATGTTCCGGTATGCCGAAGTATTATTGAATTACGCCGAAGCATTGATCTATTCAGGACGAGAAAGCGAAGCGCTTGCTCCGCTGAACAAAATCAGAGACCGGGCAGGATTGCCTCCTTTAACAAACACGGCCAATATTGAAGCAAACTATAAAAGAGAACGTCGGCTGGAGCTGGCCTTCGAGTGCCACAGGTATTGGGATCTTGTTCGCTGGGCCAGAAAGGACAAAGTGGGGATCCCGGAACTGAACAGACCTAAAAAACGGATAAGGATTGCCATGAACAGAATGTCCTACACGATAGAGCCCTCTCCCCAGGCGCATTATCAGTATAATTTTCAGACACCGAAACGGTACTGGTTCCCGATACCTTTTGATGAGATCATTAAGAATCCAAAATTAACACAGAACCCCGGGTGGGAATAAAAAGAATCTAATAACTCTTAAATTTTTGACAGAATGAAAACATATAAAATGATCATCCTGCTCCTTTTAGGTTCATTGTTTATAAGTTCCTGCAGGATGGGCCTCGACGATTTGGCAAGCAATGAAGAATGCGATATTATCGATTTTAATTTTGAAAAGAGAGTACTGATTAAAGAAGAAAGGATTGTTCGCGATGCCGATGGAAATGAAATTAAGTATACGGTAGACCGGGTGGAATTTACACCTGATCTTAAGGCGGTCATTGACGTAAACAAGGACCAGAACCGTGTTGATATTCATGTCAAGACGATCGCTGATATTTCAAACATGGCCGGATATGCGGTAATTTCGCCCGGAGCAAGAATTGAACCCGTTGACGGGGCACCGGTTTTAGGCGTCCTTGGTGATTTCTCAGCAACGAGAAAATACAAGGTCACTGCAGCCAATGAAATTGATTCGAAAATTTGGGAAGTCAATGTAGCCAGGCTTGAAGAAGACTGATTTGTCTCTTCACTTTTCTGAGAACTATGGAGGTGCTGATTTACCGTTGGCGCCTCCATAGTATTATAACCACCTAATCAAAATTAACAGAAGATGAAAATCAGGATAGTTGGATTAATAATCATTCTTTTATCACTCGATATTGGCTTGTATTCCCAGATTAAATACACTGTTCCGAATGAACCGTGGGAAGAAAAGTATGGAAATCACCGCACTGTCATCACCGTTGAAAAACCTGCTGATGCGGTGCGTCTGAATTATTTGTGGCGAAGACACGATACGGATCAGGAATCCAGGCATCTGATGATAGTCAATGAAACTACCGGCGAAAAGGTAAAAAATCTTTACCGGATAAAAGTAAGCGGGGAGGAATGCGATATTGTTTTTGGCCCCGTAAAACAACCCGGGAAATATTGCTTTTATTATCTGCCGTATGAACCCGTATTGAATAATTACCATGCAGGGTCTTATTGGCCCAGAGAAGATGCCCCGGATGAGGGATGGTTGCAACGGAACGGGTTGACCAACGATCAATCCACCCCGGACCTTTCGCACCTGCAACAATGTCAGGTTGAAGAAATCCAGGCGAGAACAGAGTTTCATTCTTTCTACCCGATGGAAGTGATTGCAACAAAAGCAGAGGTCTCGGAATACCTGGATCAATGGAACAATGATTATCTGGTATTTCCCGAAGACCGGTCCCGACCCATCAGGATGTCCGATGCGCTGCCTGCAGTATGGTTGCAAAAACGACCTTCTCCGGAGTTCAAAGGCGTGGCTTTGCGAAATGAGTATTATGCTTTTCAGCTGGGAGTATTTGCATCGAAAGTTGCTCTGAAAAATGTAACTATTCATTTTTCAGGATTGGACAATGCAAAGGGGACTAAAATCCTCCCGGCGCAATTTACCTGTTTTAACACGGATGGTGTTGATATCGATGGCAACCCTTTTGTTGTAAAGGTTGATGTTGCTAAAGGAAAAGTTCAGCCTATGTGGATTGGCATTGATGTTCCCTCCAATATTGAGCCGGGCGAGTATACCGGATTCGTATCTGTTGCAGCCGAAAATGTAAAAACAAAAGAAATTAAAGTTGTACTGACCATTGAAAACCGGTTACTGACCGACCGGGGAGACGGAGAACCCTGGAGACACTCCAGGTTGCGGTGGTTGAATTCAACAATTGGCATCAACGATGAGCCGGTCAGGCCGTATACAAACATCCAGGTTCGGGATAAGCTGATTTCTCTGTTGGGACGGGATATTGTTCTCAATGATTACGGATTTCCGTCAGGTATAACAGCCTGGCAAAATGAAATTCTGGCAGCGCCGGTAAAATTTGCGTTTGAATCGGACAACAGGCTGCTGGCGTTAAAACCGGTTAAATTCACTTATACAAAAAAGAAAAATGGTATTGTCGCCTGGCAAGCAGTTTCAGAAAATGAAGCATTGACGCTTACGTGTAACGGAGAAATTGAATTCGACGGAAGGATGAGCTATTCCTGCCAGGTGAGCGCAAAGGAAAAGATCCATCTGCAGGATATCCGGCTCGAATTACCCTATAAAAGAGAAATGGCCACGTATATGATCGGAATGGGAAGAATGGGAGGCTTTACGCCCGAATTCCACAAATCACGCTGGATAAGAGAGGAAGACAGCTTTTGGCTGGGGAACACGAAAGGAGGGATCCAGTGCGAATTGCGCGGAGGCTCCTACCATGGTCCGTTGCTGAACCTGTA
>JBDKTZ010000433.1:0-9861 GCA_039679975.1 Prolixibacteraceae bacterium | reverse complement strand
GGAAAATCCTGGCCGGCATAGCAGAGATGATCGGAGAGAAGGATCGGCTCACCGATATCACCGTGGCGATCGATAAGCTCGATAAAATCGGGCTTGAAAACGTAAATGCCGAACTCCTCGAAAAAGGTGTTTCTGCAAATGCGGTCGAAAAACTAAAGCCAATCCTGGAGTTGTCAGGAACAACAGCGGAAAAACTGGATCAACTTGAAAAAGCAATTGGCATTTCGCTGATCGGGCAGAAAGGGATCCAGGAAGTAAGGACGCTGTTTGCTTATCTCGGATATGCTGGTCTGGCAACCGAAGTTGAACTGGACCTGACCCTGGCCCGGGGACTGAATTATTATACCGGGGCTATCTTTGAAGTCAAGGCGCAGGACGTTCAGATGGGCAGCATCTCAGGAGGAGGGCGCTATGACGATCTGACCGGCATTTTTGGAATGCCTGGTGTATCAGGAGTCGGGATTTCTTTCGGAGCCGACCGGATTTATGATGTGATGACCCAGCTTGAACTGTTCCCTGAAGAGGCCGTTACGACCACGAAAGTGCTTTTTGTGAATTTCGGAAAGGCTGAAGAAGCCTGGTGCCTGCCTGTTTTGAAGCAGCTCCGGGAAACAGGCATTGCCGCCGAGATCTATCCTGAAGCCGACAAGATCAAAAAGCAGATGGCATGGGCCGACCGCAAGCAGGTCGTCTTTGTGGTGATGGCAGGCGAGCAGGAAATTGCACAGGGGAAAATGAACCTCAAGAATATGAAGACGGGCGATCAGCAACTGGTCAGTCCGGAAGAACTGATAAAACGATTGTCCGATTGAGTATACAGAATGAGATCGGACAATACCCCGGAGGTTTCAGGAACAAGTATCCTTATGCGTTCTTTATCTTGTCTGGTTTTCGAAGAAGTCGCCGTGCTCGATGCCGTCATTGACACTGCCGGGCCAGAGGTTCCATACTTTTGAGAAAAGGTCCAGGTCGCCATCCCCGTCGGCATCGCCCACCAGCACGTCATGGCCGCCAAGGCGATCGTCGACGATTACTCTTTCCACGAATTTCATCTCATGGTGTCTGCTGATGTTTTCCCATACATACCAGCGCGGTGTGGCTCCTTCGGGCGCCAGCGAATCGTCTTCCTGATCGCAGGTCAGGATATCGTCATCCCCGTCCAGGTCCAGGTCGCCCACAAAGAGTGAATGAAATGACCCCCTGATGCCGGTGGCTGTCATGGGTAAAAAGTGTGCGGTAAATTCAGGCGCTTTTCCTCCATGATTCTCAAGCCAGGCAATGCGGGACGCCTGTTGATCGCAGTCGGTCATCACGATATCCTTGTCGCCGTCCCGGTCCAGATCAATAATCCAGCTTCTTGAAGATAAGCCATATGGCCCGCGCTTGCCGAAAGGTAACTGGTGTTTGGTCCAGATATGGCCGTTTCCATTGTTCTCCAGCCACCGGTCGGGCAGCACAATGTCGTTATCCCCGTCCTTATCCAGATCACCTACCCCCTGCGGGGCAAATCCGCCATGAATATGCTCGTTGTTTTTCAGGACATCCATTGTGACGATAAAACGCTCCCAATTTATATTGCGACAGGCACTGTCGGGAACGTCATACCAAAACATCCCCACGTTTTGACCCAAAACGAGTACGTCATCTTTCCTGTCATTATTCATATCGGCAATGACCAGATCATGGATCTCTGCCCCGATCCGGTCGTCATACCGGTACATGGTGAATTTCCCCGGACCCGTCTCCGGGCTGTTACAGAACCAGTAACCGCCAATCACGATGTCCGTCCATCCATCCTTGTTTACATCCATGGTGTTCGCACCCAGAGTCGTCATGGGAAGTGGTCCGATTTCATGTCTTTCCCATTTGTCGGTACCGGTATTTTCAAACCAGTATAAAGTTCCTACGCCCGCAAACGAATAGTCCAGGTCTCCATCCCCGTCGAAATCGGCCATGGTCGGACATCCGTAGCCCGAGTCGGCCGTACCCGGCAAATCCCTTGTGATGTATTGATGCCGGAACGTTTCTTTTCCGATGCCACCTTTTGAAGAAGCTTCGGGTGGGATTTCCCTGGCCGGATCAGGCGTGACCGGGCAGGCTTCTTTGAAAAGAAAAATCAGAATAACGATAAAAATAAAATGAACCTGCTTCATGTTTTGTTTTGGTTGTTTTTAAGGTGTTCAACGATTTGCCTAAGCAGATCATTGTGCTCTTGTTTCAATGAAATGAACTTGTTAACCCACCTGTATATTATAAACAGGATAAGAAAAAAAACGGCCACGTAGATCAGAACGAAAAACATGGGAATGAAAGGAAAAAGATTCATGGTTTAGTTTTTAAAAATTAATAAATATGACTGCTCTAAAGAGATTCACAAAGGAAGCATGTATTATGCAAATTAAATCAGGAACAACCACTAAACGTTGCAAAGCGGGTCTTTGCATCAAGCGAACGAAAGGCGCATATCGCATTGGGTTTACCGCAGTAAAGCCGTTGCACACCAGAGCAGGGGAGCCTGTCCGTGCAGGTCACCCGCAATGCGCGGCCGGTTCATGTAATGATCGCGGCTGTTCAGGATATTGGTCCCCGCGCATACCTCAGTCAGTTCGCCTGCGTCGTTCAAATAGCCGGTCAGTGCCAGCCAGGCTTTCCGGGCGGCCGCGCCATATGCTTTTTTGTCGAGCCAGCCATTTTCCACCCCGGTGATCATGCCATAGGTGAACATGGCCGTGCCCGAGGTTTCTTTCCAGGCTCCGGAATCGTCAATGATCTGGCGCCACATTCCGTCGTCGGCCTGGTATTTCAACAAGGCGGCCATCATCTTGCGGTAACCTTCCATGATGCGGGGACGATCTGCGTTATCTTTTGGCAGAATGCGCAACAGCTCGGCCATTCCCACAGCCATCCAGCCATTGCCGCGTCCCCAGCTGTAGTGCGCTTCGGGGGAATGATAGAACAGTCCGTTTTCCAGTTGAATGGTATCGAGGTATAGCACCATCTCCCTCGCCGCCCGGTCAACATATTTCCGTTCGCCTGTTGCCCGGTAAGCCTGCGACTGGACAGCGGTGATCATGAACATGTCGTCGATCCAGATACGGGTCTGCCAGCTGTATCCATGATCAGCCCGCTTTTTTTGCTGCTCATTGGCATTTTGGGGAAGCGTCCACTGCGAATCGGCATAACGTAAGCCAAGGTCCAGGTATTTTTTGTCTCCCTTTCGTATGTAAAGTTCCAGGGGAACTGATCCAAACACGTTGTTGTCAACATGATTCGGGTGCGGCTGAAGATGTTTTTCCTTGTCTAACAAGGGCGCGAAACGATTTTCAAAGCGCTCAAAAAGCTGGTCGTTTTTTGTTGCTTCGGCAAACCACATTCCTCCCAGCCAGGCACATATGTCAGGATAGGTAATCTGGTTGGGAGGCGAGGAAGGCCGGGTGTTTCCATAACGCGAGTGCGGGGTGTTCAGGAATTTCTCTGCGATCCGCATGCCGACCTCTTCAGGCGATTTTCCCTGGGGCCAGTGTTTCAGGTCTCCGGTTTTTGAACGCGCACTGGGAAAGGTGATATTCACTTTTCTTTCAGGCAGACACAGCGGTTCGGTCAGTTCCCGCGGGAGTACAAAAACTTCTCCCTTTTTATTACAGAAGTAGAGGTATGACTCCGAAGGCTTCCTTCCATGCCCGTCGGCCCAGAGCCCATAGAAATCGGGATGGACATTTAGCGGGCGCCTGACATAACAGTGGTTCATCGAACTGTTTTTTGTCATCTGCCTGATCATTGTCCAGCTTTTTCCTTTATCGGAACTTTTCCACATCACCACTTCGCCGCCGGTATTGTACTTTTGAGGACCGTCGACACTGGGAGCGATGATCTTCCACGACCTTCCCGATTCGATATAGACCGAGCCCATGTCATAATTATTGTCGGAGGAGGTTACCGGACTGTCGTTCCATCCATTTCTTCCATATGTAAATAAGTGCCAGTTCCGGGGACCGTTCTCCGGTCCGGGATTATACCCTTTGCTGGTGATGATCAGGATGGCGGGATTCCCTTTTTTGTCAAGCTGAATGTCGTTTAAATAGCAGTTCAGCCTCTCTTTTTCATAATCATGAATCAGCGCAGGGTTATGGATTTCCGTTAAAGGAAGCCCGACGGTTTCGCCTGAGGCGGTTTGCCAGGTTTTTCCAAAATCACTGGTTTCGAGATACTGCAGGTTTGTGCGCCAGTTCAATCCTTTCCCTTTCGGATGGTAATCGAAAGCAACACCGATCTTGCCTCCGGCACAGTCGCTCACCTGATAATGACCTTCGCCGAAATTGGCGATTTGCTTCCATTCATTCCATTTCACGCCGTCAGCGCTCGTGTTGAACCCGATCACACGACGATTATTGATGTATTTTGTGAACAGCGAAATGAAACCCTTCCCTTCGATGTGATAGACCTGGAAATACGAAAAATTATTGAAAGGCACTTCGTTCCCGTCAACGATTTCGGTCGGATTGACCAGTTCGAACGAATCGATGCTCCAGGGCTGTGTGCTCCGGCTGATATAGGATGGTCGCCAGTCACCATGTGACGTGGAGAAAATCCAGATATAGCCGGAGTCATCGACCGAAATAACCGGGTTATCGTGCGCGTCGGTGACGCCCTTGTCCAAAACGATAGTCGGATTGGCTACTTTACCGGTTTTGTGATCAAAGCACGAAACGCTGTGCAGCAGGGTACTGTTTTCTTTGTTGGTTCCGCCAAAACAAAAGAAGGTTTTGCCGGCCTTCTTCGAATAAACGGCAAAGGGGCGGTGATTGGCCGGGTAAACCGCCATGCCGCCGCTGTATTTATAGACATATTCATTATTGGAGGGCTGGTTCATATACCAGATTCCTTTAAATCCGTTAGCTTTCCCGTTAATGAGCTTCCCGTCCGCGATCTTGACATCGGGATTGACGAATTGCTGGGCAGATAAACCGGATGGAGTAATCAAGGAGGCCAAAACAATGATTGTTCCGAAGATTTTGGTTCTGGCCTTCTTTTTAGAATGGTTCAGGTTTGTTTGTTTCATTTTATAGTTTGTTTATAGCTACGCGAACTTGAGCTTCACTTCAACAACGCTGCACTTTTTCTTTTATGGTCTTTCTTTCCCGAAAACATGGACAGGATGTGAGATCTTTTTAGGAAATTTTTATTCAGAAAGGCTAATCTTACTTGTGACCTGTCAAACACTCTTTATAACTATCTGATCAGATTCCCGGTAAGTGCATAACTATCTCCGGCTTAAGTATATTTGTCAGATCTTTGGGAGGAGGTGTATACGTGTTATTATTTGCCTTCTTTTATTATTCTGAACATTTCTGTTTTCCCCCTTGATGGCATCAGTTTAATGCCGTATTTATCACGTAGAAGTTTTTCGTTTTCAGGGAACGAGACCAATGAAAGTGTAAAATTGTACCTCAGGGTGTCCTGCTTTTCAACTTTTACCAGCAGATTAAACTGATTTTCGATAAAATTCTTCAGATTTTCAAGGGTTGCGCCCTTCGCAACCCAGATGGTTGGAATCGAATCGCCAGACTGAGCAAAGTTATGAGCATCCCCATAAAATTTCCGGCCACTTATGTGTGCTTTTAGAAGTGAATCTTCTGTCAACTGCAAGTCGTAAAGGACGGTATCTTTAAAAAACGATTTGACTTTTACTCCAAGTTTTTCCGGTAAGATCCACTTTATAGCTTCTATGCAGTTGTTCTCGATCGAGATATCCCGGTTTGCCTGAAGCGTGAGATCGTATTTTGTCTTTAGCAGATCCGGATCATCACAAATGACACGGGGGTTGTTAATCTTCCAGAAGGCTTTAAGCATAAATTTCAGATCCTGATTGACAAGGTTAATTAGAAACGGACCACATTCGGAAGAATTACCTTTTCCCAGGTTAAACTTATGGTGCTCAATCGTAAATGTATAGTTTATTTGGGGCTGATTATTTTCGGTGGGATGACCGGGTATCGGAACAACAGGTTTTTGGTTATTTAGAATTTCTTTTAAATAAGATGTATTTAATGATTGGAAATGGTTTTCATCCTGCCAGATGACAATGCCGTTTCTGTCAATAATAAATGTGCTGGGATATCCTGCTACCCCATATGCGGATATTGTGTTTTGGTTCTTGTCTATTCCAACAGGATAATTCAGATCAACCTTTTGAAGAACCGGGTTTATTTTGTCCTCGTCCTGAAATGTTACGGATAGCACCCTTACATTGGGGAACTCATTCACTATATTATTCATTAGCGGAATCTGGGCCAGACAAGGAGGACAATCGGCAAACCAGAATTCCAATATAATGTAGTCAATGCTGTTATCTGAAAATACTTTTCCAATCGAAACAGTTTGTTGATATGTCCCTCGATTTACCCATTTATCGACAAGAACATCAGGTGCTTTTTTCCCTTCCCAGTTGACCTGAGAAAAGGAGCAGGAAAAAATCAATATGCCTGATATGATGGTAATAATTTTTTTCATGTCATTTGCTACATTCGGTGTGAGCTTTCTGTTCTTTTTCAAATCTGTAATCAGGGCTGGTCATTACCATTTTATTGTTTTCTTTCCGGAGTTTCATTAATAGAAGATGAATAGTATGATCCAGATAGAAGTATATTTTAATATCGTATTGAACCGAAACTGAAATAATGGGAGTTGATCCAACTATTTTTTTAGATCCCGGTTTCCATTTCCCCGATATATTCTTTTTGCCTGTGGAATCGGTTATTTGAATTTCAACTGTTGAGTCATTTTTTAACTCAATAGCTTCAATATAGGGAGTTTTTTCATTTTTATTGACCTGGCTCCATTTTCCAACTATGTCGCTATGATTTAAACCAGCGCCAACTTGATTTTTATCTACTTTCTGATATGTGCACGAGCTCATACATAATACCCCCCAAAGAATAAAAATTGAAATTGTATTTTTCATAGCCTTTCAGTTACAAAGCGTTTTTTATATTTCTTTTGGCTCATCGATACTTTTATTTCTGTCGATTATTTTTCCATCAGGATCAATTAACAGCGTCGTTGGGAAACTCGTAACTCGTTACTTTTAGTTTTTCAATTATTGGGTTTCTGTCTGGTTGTTTTTGATCAACAAATACATGCTCCCACTCCATTTGGTACAACACTCACGACCGCAAAGACTCCAAAAATTACAGATTTCTTAATAAACAATTGCTTGATGAATGAGCTGTGACAAAAATAAACATTCGTTTAATTAATAACAATACAAAATAACGTTGCACTTTCTCTTTTATGGTCTTACTTTCCCGAAAACATGGACAGAAATCGGCAGCTTTTTTAAAAGAGAGTGTAAACTGTAGAATTATATGGTATTGGCTATGGATAATTTAGAGCACAAAGGTTATTATGGAAGTGTCGAATACAGCAAAGCCGATAATTGCCTGGTTGGTAAAGTGCTGGGAATGAAGAAAGATTCGATCACCTATGAAGGTTCAACAATTGACGAGTTGAAAGCAGATTTTGAAGCCGGCATTGATAGCTATCTATCCGGATGTGCTGAACTGGGAATTAAACCACGGAAAGCATTTAGCGGTTCTTTGAACATCCGTATTCCATCCGTATTCCATCCGAAGTCCACAGTAAGATTGCATTGCTGGCCGAAGAAAATGGCGTATCCATCAATGCTTTCATAAAGAAGACTTTGGAAGAACAGGTCCGGATTATCTGAACAAAAACCAGCACTATCCAGCGGGCGAAAAAGAATATTTTGCCCATCCGGGTGGCATCGTGCAGGTCATAGTTTAGGATAAGGACCTGCACGAACGCTCCGGATAAAACAAGCAGCATGACTCCTGTGACAGCCAAATTTAATACGGGCGGGCTTTCATTGTTTTGTCTTTGCAGTACCTGATTTTATATTCAAATTCCAGAGCCGGATAATGCCGGCCGTCAGTTTGTTGTTTTGCTGATGAGCCACAACGATACGGCCGATTTGTCCAGGGTGCGAACGGTCAGGGTAATGGTGTCCTGGACGGCCTGTGTGGTATATTCCTCAACCTTTTGTAATTCACAGGCCGCTGCCGGCGGTGGCAGAAAGTTGGTGTCCACGTACTTGGCCACATTGCTGTGCTCACCGTCCATCAGGTACTGTTTTACTGTGACCTGCCCGGTGAATCCGGTTCCGGCAATCTTGACCTGTACATCGTGTGGTTCGCATTTTTCAAGGATATGGATATCATCCCAATCGTAGTTGTAAACGACAACTCCGGCTGTGTTCCCGCCGGTGGCGGCAATTGCGCCAAGCTGGCAGTTCCTTTTCTTCCATTCCACTTTTTTCCGTTCGCCCGGAAGCATGTTGAACATCTGGTAGACATTGAAAACAGGCTTTGGATAAATCACCTTATTGATCGTGGCAAGTGAGCCGATCTCGGACCAGTCGGAGTCGGTGTTCGGATCCCTCAGTCGAAGCGGGACCATACCGTCGATGCCGCTGTCGATGCAGTCGAGTATAAAAGCTGCAGCAAAAGCCCCTCCAACCGGACGGTAATTGTTCTTGTAGCGTTCAGTCCCCACCCAACTGGAGCATCCCCATTCGGTAATCCAGATCTCGGTGCCGGAAAATCCGTTGCTGTTGAGCTTGTCCTGAATTTGCCCGACAGTCGTTTTAAAACAGGGGTTTTTGCCTGCTGAATAATCAGACCGTTCACCGAGCATTTCGGCGCCATACTGGTGAAAGGAAATTCCGTCGAGCAGCCAGTTGTTGGCTCTGGCGTCGGCGATGAGTTTCACCGCCCAGTTTTCCTTACACCACATAGGTGTCCACCAGATGGTATAAACCGTTACCGCTGGTCCAAAAAGTTTTACCTTTTTGGCTGGAAAATCGTGGTTAAACTTTTTTACGGCATCCGACCACTGCGCGTACAATTTAATATAGCCGGTATAAGCTTTCAGATCGCCGTTGCTCCATTTTCCTTCAACAAACCATCGGCCGGCGTTCCCGGAAATATCAACTTCATTTTCCACTTCAACGATTGCTTCCCTGAAGCCTGTTTTGTAGTCGTTCATGACATAGCAGAGACATTTGTAGGCATAGTCTTCATACTGATTCCATTGTTCCGCATTCCAGTTCCAGGCGTCTCCGGGGAATACTGCCGGCTTATGTTGGCCGACCACCAGATGCAGGTTCCACTGATGATTGTGGATCGTGTTGAGATGGGAATTCAGGTTGGCATGGGCTACAAAATTGCCTCCGGCGTCCAGATTACTGCCCCTTTCACCGTTAATGGAGCGCAGGGCATGCACCCCGATCATATTGGCATATCTCAGTTCGATGGGCCAGAGTTGCTGACCTGCATTGTTGGTCAGGTTGTCGCTGCATACCGTTCCCGAATAGAAATAATTGCGAATGACATCGATGTCGTTTCTTCCGGAAGCGCTTACTGTTTGATTTGCCTTTACAATTGCAGTGGAAAAATTCGTTGAGGGAGGGGGAGGAACAGGATCATCGTTATCGTCAATGATCAGATTCTCCGTGTTGCTGCATGAACAGATCAATAACAGAGAAATAAGAAAAAGTAAATTTTTTTTCATAAGTAGTTAGTTGAAAATTGGAGAAAGAAAGGATAAGTAAACTGCCGCCGCGGAAACAGGTAATAACTCGCCTGAGGCAAATTAACCCGCCCGCAGTGGCAGAGAGAATCAGGAAGATCAGTTTTTGATTAATCGGATCGAGTACCCGTTCGATTTGGCATCGGCTACCCTGGCGATACGCCTGTCGGTAGAGGCTATGCGCCGTCTCCAGGCTTTGGTGTCGTCTCCTTCAACCGCACCGCTCCACCAGCGGGCCTCGCCTCCGGCTCCGCT
>JBDKTZ010000392.1:0-9207 GCA_039679975.1 Prolixibacteraceae bacterium | reverse complement strand
TAATAAATTATCTGTAATTAGAACCAAATTACTCATGACCCGCTGCTCACGGCTTACCGCTGCTTACAAATTTGCCAAAAATACAACCAAAATGTTTTAAACTGTAAAAAATGCCGGAATATTTCTTGCTTCTTTACGTCTTCAGGTTCAATTTCCTGCTTTTTGCTCTTTTACCCTATCCTCCATACCCCATACCCCATACCCCATGCTCTATGCTCTGTGCTCTGTGCTCTGTGCTCATCGCTCCTTGCCGGATATCTTGCAACCCTTCAACCCTGTTACCTTTCTCCGTTCTCCGCCATGCCCCATGCTCTGTGCCCTGTGCAAAAAAAAGTCCGGGCGAAGCAGTTAGCCTCACCCGGACTTTCACTGCAAAGCTATTCCTATACGTTGACGGTCATATTCGTATTCGTGTTCGTGTTCGTCACCGCTTCAAAAATTTTGGCTTCGAGTTCCTGAGCCAATTCCGGATTATCCTTTAAAATGGTCCGGACTCCTTCCCGCCCCTGCCCGAGTTTACTGTCTCCGTAACTGAACCAGGAGCCACTTTTCTTGATAATGTTATACGTTACGCCCAGATCAATAATTTCGCCGGTTTTCGAAATACCATCACCGTACATAATATCGAACTCAGCCTTCCGAAAAGGAGGAGCGACTTTATTTTTGACCACTTTCACCCGGGTATTGCTGCCCAACACTTCTTCGCCCTCTTTTATTTGCCCGGTCCGGCGGATATCCAGACGCACCGATGCATAGAATTTCAAGGCATTCCCACCGGTGGTAGTTTCGGGATTTCCGAACATCACGCCGATCTTCTCCCTCAACTGGTTAATGAAAACGCAGCAGGTACGTGTTTTGCTGATATTCGCTGTCAGCTTTCGCAGCGCCTGCGACATCAAACGAGCCTGCAAGCCCATTTTGGAGTCACCCATTTCACCCTCGATTTCAGCTTTTGGTGTGAGGGCGGCAACTGAGTCGATTACAATAATATCGACAGCTCCCGAACGGATCAGGTTATCTGCAATTTCAAGCGCCTGTTCTCCGTTGTCGGGCTGTGAGATCAACAGTTCATCGATATTCACACCTAATCTCTTTGCGTAGTAAGGATCAAAAGCATGTTCCGCATCAATAATTGCAGCAATGCCTCCCGCCTTTTGGGCCTCAGCTATAGCATGAATGGCCAGAGTGGTTTTACCGGAAGACTCCGGACCAAAGATCTCGACGATCCGTCCTTTTGGATATCCTCCAACACCAAGGGCAATGTCCAGTCCGATAGATCCCGAAGGTATAGCAGGGACATCTTCAACCGCACGGTCACCTAACTTCATGATCGCTCCCTTGCCATAGCTTTTTTCAATTTTATCCATCGTCAGCTGAAGCGCTTTCAGCTTTTCTTTATTTACACCATTTTGCGCGTCGTTTGCCATTTTCTATAAATCTAAAACTTTTAATATCTGATTTGTATGATCTTTTGTGCTTACTTTTTCAAACACTTCGTCAATAAAACCGTTCTCATTAATCACATATGTGGTACGCAATACACCCATGTATTTTCTGCCATACATGCTCTTTTCGCCCCAGGCTCCATATGCTTCCAGAATTTCATGGCTGGGATCGGCAATCAGATTAAATCTGAACTGATGCTGTTCTGCAAATTTTTTATGCGATGCAACCGGATCAGGGCTTACTCCCGCTACTTCATAACCTTTATTCAGCCAGGCATTGTAATTGTCGCTCAGATTGCATGACTCGGCGGTACATCCGGGCGTATTGTCTTTGGGGTAAAAGTAAAGAATCAGCTTCTTTCCCCGAAAATCACTCAGCGAAACCAATTCATTATTCTGATTGAACCCCTTAAAATCAGGAGCTTTGTCCCCTTTCTTCAATAACGTCATGTTTTTTTGTTTAGTATCAGACAAATATACTTATAATTATGGGAATAAATTAGCCCCCCGATCACTTTATACCTGCCAAATGAAGGAAAAACTTTAAAAAAGCTTACAGTATTTTTGTAATTTTATAGCGTGATTCAAGAAAAGCGATATGTTGATAAAAAAAATTAACTATTTATACGGACAGATCTTTCTGATCATGTTCTGCCTCCTCATTTTCCTTCCGGGAAAAGCACAGAACGATCCGGAAGCTGAGGCCCGGAAACTTTTTGATAACGGACGTTTTTTGGAAGCGCTTCCCGTATTTCGTGATTTAACCCGGTTGTATCCAAATGACCGGAATCTCAACTACTATCTGGGAGCTTGTCTTGCCGAAACCAATCAACTCAATGATGAAGCCAAAAGGGCGCTGGACATCGCAAAAAAAGAGATCCCCGAATCGTATTTTTACCTGGGTAAGTATTTCCACGCACGGTCAGACTGGAAAAACGCCATTCAGAATTATGAGCGATTCAAATCGGAGGCCCGGAAAAAATCAGTGGAAGCATCTCAAGTCGGAGAGTTGATATCGATGTGCAGAAGGATGAAAAATCCATTTCCTGCAGTTGAGACCAAACCCGAAAAAACGATTGACAGTCTGACAGACAAAGAGGAAACGCTTGTTATTCAAGCCCCCCCTGTTAAAGAGCCTGTTGTGCCGGAACTTGTTGTTTCGGGAGTTCCTCCTGTATTGAAAGACAGTGTTATTCATTTCCAGGTGAACGCGGTTGTAAGCTACAATAAAATTGATCAGTTCAAATTCGATTCGTCAAAGGAAGCATTCATCAAAGGATGGCTTATTGAACAAGACATGCAAAAGAAGCTGAACAACCTGAGCAATCTGCGAAAGGAATACGGTACCCTGGCAGGACCTGAGCAGGACAGCCTGGTCGATCGTATTTTAAAACTGGAACAGGAGACTTATCTGATGAGCCAGAAAGCACGCGATGCATACCAGGAAGCTAATTTGAAGGAAGCTGAATTCTGGGACAAGGCCGGAGCCCTGGAAGTGGAAAATTTCAGAAGAGAAGTCAACCGGATCCAGGATAGTGTCAGAACAGCTTCAGAAGAAAGAATGCGTAAACAGGCTGAAGAGAAAATTTTGGTCATTCTCCCTGATACGGCTGTTGTCGCCGACACCGCAACTGCTGTAAAACCAACCCCGTCGAATGAGATCGTCTATAAAATTCAAATCGGCGCTTATCGGAATTCACCTCCTGAGTGGGTACAGGGTCAATTCAAGAAACTTGCCGTCATCCGCCGGATTGATCAGCATATCGACGAAAAAGGAGTCACGGTATACACGGTTGGTGAATTGAAATCCTATGAAGATGCGCTTCAAATGCAAAAACAAATCCGGATGGAAGGAATGAAAAATGCATTTGTTGCGGCCTATCAGAATAACAAACGGATCAGTCTGGAAGAAGCCAAAAAAATGATGCAATAAATGACTACAAAGGAACAGATAAAAGATGTACCGGCAGACGTGGAAGATATCGATTCGGGAAACGAACGCTGTCTCGTTTTACATAACGACGACATCCATACATTCGATTACGTGATCGAGTCTCTGATCGAAATCTGCGAGCACGATCCGGAACAAGCCGTTCAGTGTACCATGCTGGTGCATTATAAAGGGAAATGTGACGTAAAAAAGGGAAATTATAATTATCTTAGTCCAATGAAACGGGCATTGAATGCCCGTCAATTGGAAGCAACGATCGATTAACCATCACCATTATGACTATTCTGATCATACTCTTTCTTATTTTCCTGGGAGTCTTACTGCTCCTCTTGGAGTTTGCCGTTATTCCGGGGGTCACGATTGCCGGCATTGGCGGAGCTGTGTTATTGGGAGCCAGTATTTACCTGGCTTTTAATGAATACGGCCTTGCTGCCGGATTTCTGACACTGGCTTTTGTAGTGTTCGCGGTCCCTGTCCTCTTTTTTCGCTTTTTTAAAGGACGAACCGGAAAGAAAATGGTACTCCAGACTGAAATCAAAGGGAAGGTGAATGAATCAGAAACAGAAACAGTCCGGGTCGGAGATGAGGGAATTACCGTCGGAAGGCTTGCTCCCATGGGAAAAGTAAGGATCAACAATAAGGTGTATGAAGGCAAATCACAAGGGGGGTTTGTTGACCAGCAGGTAAAGATCCGGGTTGTCGAAGTGCTGAACACACAGATCATTGTCACCCCCTGCGAGTAAGAATGAAAATCCCTGGCATACAAGAGCTAAAAAATTTAAACCTATAAAAACAAGCATAATGGAATATTTTGGAACGTTTGGTTTGGTTGCAGGAATCTTTGTCCTGCTCATCATCATTTTATATTACATACCGATCGGGCTATGGTTTTCTGCCCTGGTTTCGGGAGTGAAAATTTCGCTGCTCCAGCTCTTTCTGATGCGGTTCAGAAAAGTACCGCCTTCAATCATCGTCAGAGCGTTGATTGAAGGAACAAAGGCCGGGATCAAACTGGATATGGATAAGCTGGAAGCACACTATCTGGCCGGCGGTCGGGTCGATATGGTCGTTCATGCCCTGGTTTCGGCCGAAAAAGCAAATATTGAACTGACCTTTAACATGGCCACAGCCATTGATCTGGCCGGCCGTGATGTATTTCAGGCGGTTCAAATGTCGGTTAATCCCAAAGTGATTGACACACCTCCTGTGGCAGCTGTTGCCAAAGACGGGATCCAGCTTATTGCAAAAGCCCGTGTAACAGTCCGTGCCAACATTAAACAACTGGTGGGTGGCGCCGGCGAAGAAACGATCCTGGCCCGCGTAGGTGAAGGGATTGTTTCGTCAATCGGCTCTTCACACAGTCATAAATCAGTGCTGGAAAATCCGGATTCCATCTCCAAACTGGTACTGAACAAGGGACTTGATGCAGGAACGGCGTTTGAGATCCTGTCGATCGACATTGCCGATATCGACATCGGTAAAAATATTGGAGCCGGATTGCAGATCGATCAGGCCGATGCTGATAAAAATATTGCCCAGGCCAAGGCCGAAGAGCGTCGGGCCATGGCGGTAGCCCTTGAACAGGAAATGAGAGCTAAGGCCCAGGAAGCCCGGGCCAAAGTGATCGAAGCCGAAGCCCAGATCCCGCTGGCTATCTCTGAAGCTTTCCGTGCAGGAAATCTGGGCATCATGGACTACATGAAATATAAAAACATCATAGCCGACACGCAGATGCGCGAATCAATTTCAGGCGAAGAACACCCGCAGAAAGAGTAGCGAGCCTTGACTCACGACTCTAAAATAATGCTGCACAACATATTTTTTAACGTTGAGTTAACACAGAGTTATGCTTTTGAGCATATCTTTGTCGCAGATTTTATTTCATAAGTTTAGGTTTGATTAGTTTTATTGGTTTAGTTAGGTTAGAAAAGGGTAGATAGAGATCTATCCTTTTTTTATTTCAACTCAACCGGCAAATTTCACCGTGCCGGAAACACGAAACCAAATGGTCGTTTACCATTCCTGTCGCCTGCATATGGGAATAAATAATCGTAGAACCCACGAACTTAAAACCCCGTGCTTTCATATCCTTGCTGATCCGGTCCGAAACATCCGATGTAGCCGGAATTTGTCTCATCGTTTCAAAATAGTTGATAACCGGCCTAAAACCGATGAACGACCACATGTAATGATCAAAGCTCCCAAACTCATTTTGTATCTCCAGAAAACGCCGTGCATTATTCACACTTGCCGATATCTTTTGCTTGTTACGAATAATACCTGCATCCTGCAGTAAATCAGTCATTTTACTTTCATCATACCGGGCAATGATTTCCGGATCGAATCCGTCATATGCCAGCCGGTAGTTTTCACGTTTACGCAGGATCGTCAGCCAGCTTAATCCAGCCTGTACGCCCTCCAGAATTAAAAATTCAAAAAGCAGGCGGTCCTCGTGTACCGGCACCCCCCATTCAGTATCATGATAATTCATGTAAAGATCATTTTTTAAACACCACTCGCATCGTTGTTCCATTGGCCTCAAATTTGTTATGATTTATCCATCTAAAGTTAACAAGAAACAAGTTCAAGGAACAACAGAATTATCCTGAAAGTTTATACCGGATCGATTAATGGGAGACATGAGATGAAACGAGATAAAAAGATAAGTTCCCGGAAAGTGCTTAAGCAATCTAAAATGCTATTTTTGTTTCCTGAATACCGGGTGGCACGATTGCAGGGGACGGGCATAGAGCATCGCGGAGAAGGGAAACCGAAAACCGGAACACGGATTTTCAGATCCCTGGATTATGGTCTGAACATCTGGACATCCGACTCTCCGACAATCTGTCTTACGACTTGATTCTTGCATCTTGTGTCTTGATACTTGTGTCTTACGACTTGATACTGAATAATTATGAAACTACGACTTCTTCTGATATTGCTTTTCACAACCAGTCTGGCATCTGCCCAGCTGAATATCAACAATTATATTCAGGTTGGACAAACCCGCCTTCAGATTGGAAACTATGTAGGAGCAATCGAAAATTTCAATATCGTTATCAAATTTAAGCCGCAACTTCCTGAACCTTATTTTTTGCGCGGGCTTGCCAAGCATCAACTGGAAGATTTCAGGGGAGCCATTGACGATTATAATAAAGCGATCCAGATCAAACCCTATTATCCCGACGCATACTCGAACAGGGGACTGGCCAAGCTTGAACTTCAGGATTATAAAGGAGCCATTGCCGATTATGACAAAGCGATTGAGTTGTCGCCTTCAAATGCAGGGATCTATAACAACCGGGGAATTGCAAAAGTCTCCATGAAAGATATCGACGGGGCCATATCCGATTATAATAAGGCTTTGGAAATCACGCCCAGCTTTGTCAATGCTTATATTAACAGGAGCAACGCGTACATCATAAAGGGCGATATAAAGGAAGCCATTCGCGACCTCAACCGGGCTATTATTATCCGCCCCCATTTTTCAAACGCTTACCTGTTAAGGGGGCTTGCACGTTTTCAGATGAATGATTACGCCTCCGCCCTGCGTGACTTTGACCAAACCCTGCGGTTTGACCCCCAGAATGCCTATGCCTATAACAACAGGGGAATCGTGAAACAGGGACTCGAGGATTATGAAGGCGCCATCATGGATTACGACCTTGCATTGCAACTTAACCCTACCCTGCCGAATGCATACTTCAACAGGGGAATAGCCAAAGAAGTGCTGAAAAGGCCCGGCTCCGAAGAAGACTTCAGGCTTGCAGCGCGTTTAGACCCGAAACTGGATATCAACCGGTACAGACAGGAAGAAGATCAATACGCCCGGCAACAGCAGCAATATCAGCAACAACAAAAACAGAAGCAACAACAGCAAGCGCTTGCCGCCAATACAACCGGCCAATCTTCAGGCAAATCGCAAACGCCCGATCCATCGACACAAAATCAGCAACCGAATCAGGGCCAAAAACAAAACCAACAGGATCCAAACCAGCAGCCTCAGCAACAGAGCGGCACACCCCAGGAAAGCAAAGAGCAGCAGGAACGCCGGAAGTTCAGACTGGCTCTTGCCGATACGCGCAATTTACCCAATACGAAAGAAGAAGAGGAAGAAGTTGAAGACGGCCGTATTCAAAATAAAAACGTGATCATCGAATTGCAGCGGATCTTTGTTCTTTCATCGTTTAGCGAACAATCGGTCGATTATGAAAGACTTCAGTATTACAGCATGGCACTGGAAGAGCTGAATCAATTCAATAACTATACTCCACTGATGACGATCACAAACAGGGAAACAGACGATTTCAACGAAAGCTTTAAAAACCATATTCTGTATTTTAACGAAAAGCTGAAAAACAACCAGACATCGCAGAACTATCTCAGCAGAGGGATTTTCAGATACCTGACCAATCAGTACAACGAATCGCTCGATGACCTTAACCGCAGCATCAGTAAGGATCCGAAAAATATGCTGGCATACTTTACCCGGGCAAATACCCGGATCAAAATGGTCGAACTGATCGAATCGGTGCCTGATAATTCGGAAAATCTCACAATTCCGCTCAATGGCAGCACAGGTGCAGTTGAGCAACCGGAAAAGAAAGAGATGCTGACCGATTATGAATATATTTTGAATGACTTCCAAACCGCTGTCGATCTCGATCCCAGGTTTCCGTTTGCATGGTTTAACCGGGCATTCGTACTTAGTAAACTGGGCAAGTACGAGGAAGCAAACACCAATCTGACGAAAGCCATTGAACTGCAACCCGATTTTGCCGAAGCGTATTTCAACCGCGGGCTGATCAAAATTTACCAGGACGATACCGAAGGAGGGGCTATTGACCTGAGTAAGGCCGGTGAATTGGGTATTCAGGAAGCTTATAACGTGATCAAGAGATATTGTAATTAAAATTTGAGTCATGAGCATACAGCCACTGGCAGAACGATTGCGTCCCCGTACACTGGACGATTATATCGGGCAGGAACACCTGGTCGGCAAGGAAGCTGTATTGCGCAAAATGATCGAAACAGGCAATATCTCCTCGATTATCCTGTGGGGTCCCCCCGGAGTGGGAAAAACCACGCTCGCAAAAATTATTGCCAATACCCTCGACCGCCCGTTTTACATTTTAAGCGCTATCAATTCGGGAGTGAAAGACGTGCGCGAGGTGATCGATAAGGCGAAACAGCAACAATTTTTTAACCGGCGTAATCCGATCCTGTTTATCGATGAGATCCACCGTTTCAGCAAATCACAACAGGATTCATTACTGGGTGCAGTCGAGCAGGGATTGGTCACGCTGATAGGTGCCACTACCGAAAATCCATCGTTTGAGGTCATCTCTCCCCTTCTGTCCAGATGCCAGGTATATGTCTTAAAATCACTCGAAAAAGAAGATCTTTTGAAAATCCTGGATATGGCGGTAAAAAAGGATACTGATTTAAAGCAAAAGGAAATTATTGTCGAAGAGTATGAAGCGCTGCTTCGCTTTTCAGGAGGTGACGCCCGAAAGCTGCTGAATATCCTGGAATTGATCGTCAACGCGTCGGAACACGACAAGGTGATCATCAATAATAAGATCGTTACTGCTAGCCTTCAGAACAATCCCGCCATATACGATAAAAAGGGCGACATGCATTATGATATTATCTCGGCCTTTATTAAGAGTATCCGGGGCAGCGATCCTGATGCCGCCGTATATTGGCTCGCACGCATGATCGAAGGCGGTGAAGACGTAAAATTCATTGCCCGCCGGCTGCTGATCCTCTCTGCCGAAGATATCGGCTTGGCTAATCCCAATGCCTTGC
>JBDKTZ010000232.1:0-5498 GCA_039679975.1 Prolixibacteraceae bacterium | reverse complement strand
GCCGATGTCTTCCATTATGTCGAGCATTCCCTTGCTGTAAATTTTGCTGCCCGCAACGGTATGGCCCGGAGCCCGTTGTTCCATAAACTCGGTGAATATGCCGGCGGCATACGCATTTTTCCAGGCCTCGCTCATGTTGCTCATGATCCGGTCGCGGTTAGAACGACCTTCCCAGAAGGGAATGATGACCTTTTCGTAGGCATCGCGGGTTTCCTGATCCACCCGGAACCAGACTTTTTCACGGGTGTTCAGGATATCCAGGTCGTGCAGCGAATGAAGATTGATCTCGGGATAGGTTGGGGTGGCTTTTGGCGCGGGTCCCCGTTCCCCGACAATCAGTTCACTGTCGTTAATACAAATGAATTTATTCTGCATGATATGGCGGAACGCTTTCGCACGCTGAACCGGAACGGAGTCGCCGAACCATTTATTGCTCTTATAGAAGTCTGTGATGAGCAGCGCGCGTTCGGCCGATATCCGGTTGATGCCATTCAGGCTTTGTTCGCGAAGTTTTTGAATTCTGGGTGTCATGGGAGTTAAGGGTTATAAGGTTACAGGGCATGGGGCATGGGGCATAGCGGAGACCGGAAACAGGAGACCGGAAGAGGGTTGCAGGGTTAAAAGGTTGCAGGGTGACAGGGCATGGGGCATAGAGCAAGGGGCATAGAGCATAGCGGAGACCGGAGACGGGAAACCGGAGAACGGAAGAGGGTAGCAGGGTAGCAAGGTTGCAGGGTGATAGGGCAGCAAGGTAGCAGGGTAGCAGGGCATGGAGCATAGCGGAGAACGGAGACGGGAAACCGGAGAACAGGAATCTGTCCGAAAATCGGCGTGTCTTCTGTCTTTTATCTTCAGTCTTGCTTCTTGAGTCGTTCATGGTTTTCATCCTCCGATGGTAACAGTAAAACCGGCCGGTTCGAAGCGGCTTTTGATATTCTGCAGCTCCTCTTTTTCCATGGACGGGGCTGTTTCAAGGGAGTTTTTGAGCGCCATTCGCCTGTACTTGTGTGCCGCGGTATTATGAAAGGGCAGCAAATCGACGGCTTGAACCGGCGCTTCCAGACTTTTCAGAAAGGCGATGCTTCCGCTGATGTTTTCGTCAGTGTCTGTGATTCCTTTTATAACAGGGATCCTGATCTGGAAAGAACGTTTGAGGGTGGCCAATTTCCGGATGTTTTCAAGGATAATGCTATTTGGGACTCCTGTATACTTTTTATGTTCATAACTATTCATCAGCTTCAGATCGATCAGAAAAAGGTCGGTAAATTCACTCACCTGACTGATCATATGCCACGAAGAATAAAAAGAAGTGTCCACAGCTGTGTGTATACCTGACTTCCTGCACAACCCAAGCATTTCGAGCAGGAAAGCCGGCTGATAAAGCGGTTCGCCTCCCGAGAATGTAACACCGCCCCCCGATTCATCCATAAAGACCTGTTCTTTTTGAAGTTCAGCGAAAAGATGCTGGGATGTTATCGTATGTCCAATTGTTTCATCTTCAGTAAATTCATGGCCGTTTAGCCGGAAGACTTTCCGGAAACATTCGGGCTGAGGCGCAATACTTTCAGGATTATGGCACCACCTGCACCGCAAGGGGCAGCCTTTAAAAAAAACAGTGGTACGGATGCCCGGACCGTCATGCACAGCAAAACGCTTGATATCGAAAATAATACCATCCATTGAATTGGATACTTTAATAACTGTTTGGAAAGCGAAGAATTGAGATTGTGGAGATATCAGGAAAAAACGATCAAAGAATCCAGCATTCGTACAAGCCCTTGCCGAATTCATGGTATAAGTTCGAATAATGTTTGATCGTCTGCTTCATGCATTTTAATATCAGGCATCCGGACACGCGTATTCGTGTCAAGATGTCCGAAAGTTAAGTTTTTTTTGAATATCAAGCTCTGTTTTGCAGGAAAATTTGCCTTGGTGCAAGCCTGCCCAACCATTGGCTGAGGAACGGACAACAAAACGACGAGCGATAGGACGATGATTTTATAAACGCCCTATTGTCATTCCTCCGTCAACCAAAACAACCTGGCCGGTCGAGTAGGGCATACTGCCCGTGGCCATGGCGGCCGCCACTTTCCCGACATCTTTGGGAAGCCCCCAGCGATTTTGGATTGCCATGCCGCTTTGAAAGAGCCGGTCGTATTTTTCCTGTACCCCGGCCGTCATATCTGTCTGAATAACGCCAGGCCGGATTTCATAAACAGGAATATCGAATTCGCCCAGCCGGGACGCCCATAATCTGGTGGCCATGGCAATACCGGCTTTTGAAATGCAATATTCGCCACGGTTTACCGACGCTACCGTTGCCGAAACCGACGAAATATTGATGATGCAAAAGAATTCGCCGGGTGTCTGCCGTTTTTTTTCAATGATCGTGTTTGCCACAAGCTGCGTAAGAAAATAAGGCCCCTGAAGATTGATATGGAGTACCCGTTCGAAGCTTTCTTCGGTTGCTTCCAGGATATCTTTACGTTCTCCCGGCGCTATTCCTGCATTATTGACCAGGACATTGATTTTTCCTAATTTGTCCAGAACGGTGTCTACCATCCTCTTACGATCCTCTTTTTTTGATACATCACCCCGGACATACATCACCTGTACACCTTTCGTTCTGAGTTCCTGCAGCACCGTATTCACCTCTGACTCCTGCCGCAGCCCGTTAACGGCCAGGTCGAATCCGGCTTTTGCCAGTTCTGTGGCAATCCCAAGGCCGATGCCGCGGGTCCCTCCGGTGATAAGTGCTGTTTTTTTCATAGTTCCTGTTAGTTGAAGTAAAAATGAAATTTGCAAAGATAAATAGTGAACTGTCGGGCCGTTTCTGTCACCTAAATTAATTCGGGAATATCGATCCATTGACGTTTTGCCCAACTTTCCAGTCCTTTCTCGGCCAGTTGTACTCCTTTGGCACCTTCCAGCAGGTTCCAGCGGAAGGGTTCATCATTCACCACATGTTTCAGAAATAACTCCCATTCTGCCTTGAATGCGTTTTCAAAAACTTCCTGTTCGGGA
Source organism: Prolixibacteraceae bacterium (assembly GCA_039679975.1). GTDB lineage: Bacteria > Bacteroidota > Bacteroidia > Bacteroidales > Prolixibacteraceae > JBCFBK01. The sequence continues at coordinate 2,474 of JBDKTZ010000232.1, read as the reverse complement.
ACTTTTGACCATCCTTCATAAAAATTGATCGGGTTGGGTATATCCGGATTCCAAACAGGTTTAGGCGTATTGCCATAGTGTTGCGTCCAGCAGTCACGGAGCCCTGCCACGGCCGATCCCTTGCTGCCGTCGACCTGTAGGGTCAGCAAATCGTCCCGGCGTACCCGGGTGGCCCATGATGAATTAAAATGAGCAATAATACCGCCTTCCAATTCAAATGTGGCATAGGCAGCATCATCGGCCGTACATCTGTATACCCGGCCTTGCTCGTCGACCCGTTCGGGAATGTGAGTGGCTCCCAGACACGAAACCGCCTTTACTTTTCCGAAAAGGTTGTCGAGCACGTAGCGCCAGTGACACAGCATATCGGTGATGATCCCTCCGTCGTCTTCTTTCCGGTAATTCCAGCTTGGGCGTTGTGCAGGCACATTAAAGCCTTCAAAAACCCAATATCCGAATTCTCCCTTCACGGAATGGATCTTGCCAAAAAAGTCATTTTCCATCAGCCGTTTGAGTTTCATTAATCCCGGAAGCCAAAGCTTATCCTGAACGACTCCGTGTTTCACACCTGCTTCTTCGCAGATCCGGTATAAGTCAAGTGCGGTGGCCACGTCAACTGCTATCGGTTTTTCGCAGTAAACATGCTTTCCGGCACGGGCGGCTATTTTAACTGCATCAGCACGTCGTCCGGTTGTTTGTGCGTCGAAGTAGATCTGGTAAAAAGGATCTTTCATGACTTCGTCCAGGTTCGTAGTCCACTTCTCAACTCCCGATAGTTCCGATAGTTTTTTAAGTTTGCCCGCGTCACGTCCTGCGAGAATGGGAACGGGCATAATAAATTCACCGGAAGAGAGACGCACTCCTCCTTGTTTGATGATTTCGGCAATGGAGCGCATCAGATGCTGATTCGTACCCATTCGTCCGGTGACGCCGTTCATGATAATGCCAATGGTATGAGTAGTCATAGTTTTGGAATGGTTAAAAGTTTATACAAGAGCATAGAGCACAGCGGAGAACGGAGAACGGAGAACGGAGACGGGAGACCGGAAAACGGAAAACGGGAAGAGGGTGGAAAGATGACAAGGTGAGAAGATAACATGGTTCATCATAATAATAAGTAATTAGCCGTAAGTTGTAAGAAAAGTTTGGACCAGGTATTCAGGATACTCAGATACGTAGATTCTCAGATGTCTGACTGTCTGATCATGACTTCTCCAGGTACGCCTGTTTAATCTTTTCCAGGTACTGCTTCTGATCAGTTGCCCAGTATTTGTCCGAAAACACTTCGACTTCATGATAGCCGGTAAATCCGGCATCTTCAACCCATGACCGGATTTCCGGTATATCGATACAACCGTCACCCATTAGTCCGCGGTCGTTTAGAAAATCAGCTGTTGGCACATTCCAGTCGCAAATATGGAAGGCAAACAGATGATGATGGCGGCCACACCGGCTGATTTCCTTTTTTAATCGTTCATCCCACCAAAGGTGGTATACATCGACCGCAACGCCTACCCACTCTGAGTTAATCAGTCCGGCCAGGTCATTGGCCTGTTTCAGGGTATTGACAGCCGACCGGTTGCCGGCATACATCGGGTGGAGCGGCTCAATGGCCAGCTTTACTTTGGAGGCACGGGCAGCAGGAAGAATGCGCGTGATCCCTTCGGCGATTTGTTCCCGTGATTTTTCGAGTGATTGTTCCGGATCGGCTCCGCATACCAGCACGATCATGGGCGCCCCGATTTCTGCAGCCTGTTCAATCGCAAGCAGATTATCACGAATAGCATCCTTTCGCTTCTCAAAACTGACCGACGGGAAAAAACCACCGCGACAAAGCGATACCACGTTCATCTCGTTATCATTCAGTTGCTTTTTTGCTTCATTCAGGTTTTGATTCTCCAACAAGTTTCTCCAGACCGTGATCCCGTGGATTCCGGCGGCTGAATAGTTTTCAATGCAGGTTTTCAGATCCCATGGCCTTGTGGTTTGCGTGTGAACACATAATCGTGAGAAATCTTTTATTTCTGATGCCATTGTGAATTTATTTGTAAGTACTAATTATCAAGACACATGTTCGTTTCATTTTATTCCGTTGAAAAAAGTATAATAGGATTCGCCCTTTAGAATCCGGGTCAGATAAAGCGCTGATTCACGCAGGTGATAGTCGCCCCACATACCCGATTCACCACATGGAATTTTGTAACCTTCCGGAATATGATCCCATCCGTTAGGCCGGTGGTAAATGGAATGGAGCAAGAGGCCCTGATGATTTTCAGAGACCGACAGGTAAGGGCTTTCGAGTAATCGTGAAGCCACGGTCAGACCTGCCTGCATGTAGTGTTTACCTTCTTCCTTCACGCCTTTATCCAGCAGATAATGCCCAAGACGAAGTAATCCTTGCGCTCCGATAGCTGCGGCAGAACTGTCAACCGGCTCAAAATCATTATACGGATCAGCGGGCCTGTTGAGGTAAT
>JBDKTZ010000200.1:0-6968 GCA_039679975.1 Prolixibacteraceae bacterium | reverse complement strand
GCCTATTTTTTCAGGGAAGAATATGCCCGCAAATTGCAAAAAGAAGCATTTGAAGCATATCTTCCCACAATTGACACACATTATCAGGTTGATAAACTCTTAAAAGCATTAAAACTTTAATATGAGAATAACAGAATTTAAAAGCATTGTGACCAATTATAAAACGGTATTTTTTGATGCTTTTGGGGTCATAAAGAACCATACCGGGATCATTCCGGGAATTGAAAAAACCTTTGATTTTCTCGATGCACACGATATCAATTATTTCATTCTCACCAACGACGCATCAAGGAGCCCGGAAGCTTTAACCCACACCTATCTTAAAAGCGGGATTACCTGTATCACCCCCGAAAAGATTATTTCATCAGGTATGCTCGCCCGTGACTGGCTTAGTCTGAAGGTCAGGGAAGGTACAGTGGCTTACATTGGTACTGCGGAATCAGCCCATTACATTCAGACGGCAGGCCTCGAAACGATTCCTGTAGGTGAAGTAAACCTGGAAGAGCTTGACGACATAGAAGGAGTCGTATTCCTGGACGATGAGGGCTTCGACTGGACCCATGATCTGAATAAAGTGATCAATCTGCTGCGGAAAAAGAATATGCCGGTGATCGTCGCCAATACCGATATTAATTACCCGGTAAGTAAAAATGATATCGCGCTTGCAATCGGAAGTATCTCGAACATGATTGAAGAAGTTGTCGGCAAACATTTCATCCGCTTTGGAAAGCCTGACGCACAAATGTTCATGTACGGCTACGAAAAGGCCTGCGCCATAAAACCGGTAAAACGCGATGAAATTCTGATGGTCGGTGATACTTTATTGACTGACATCATCGGAGGCAATAAATTTGGCATCGACACCGCGCTGGTGCTTTCCGGAAATACATTGCCCGAAATGGCACAGGTCAGGATCACGACTTCGGGGATCATTCCAAATTACATCTGCAAAAATGTACTTATTAACGGAGACTATTAAAAAACAGACACAAGTTGCAAGATACCCGGATATTCAGATATTCGGATGTTCAGACAGTCTGAGAACCCGATGTCCGGTGTCCGGCCTCCCTTCTCCGGTTTCCTCCCATGCAAAAAGCCATCCGGCAGAACCGGACAGCTTTCAAATTTATATAGAGAAGGGTTGGCAGAGAAAAGACTATTTTGTTATAGCCCCATGAACTGTTTTAATGATGACGGCTGCCACTTTATAGGGATCGGCGTTGGAGGCAGGTCTTCTGTCTTCCAAACGCCCTTTCCATCCGTCTTCAACAGTACCAACGGGAATACGGATAGAAGCACCACGGTGAGAAACACCATAGGTAAAATCAGTGATGGCTGCTGTTTCGTGTTTTCCTGTCAATCGTTGATCGTTGTAAGCACCATATACATCAATATGCTCCTGGATATGTTTTCCAAATTCTTCACAGATAGCAGTGAATACTTTTTCATCCCCGCAGGTTCGCATTAAACCATTCGAAAAGTTGGCGTGCATGCCTGAACCGTTCCAGTCAAGTTCCTTACCCAGGGGCTTCGGATGCCATTCCACGTATACGCCGTATTTTTCTGCTGTTCTTTCCAAAAGATAACGGGCCACCCAGATCTGATCACCTGCCTGATGGGCGCCCTTGGCAAAAATCTGGAATTCCCATTGTCCGGCAGCTACTTCAGCATTGATACCTTCAATATTGATACCGGCTTCAATGCAAAGGTCAAAATGTTCCTCAACGATCTCACGCCCAAAAGCGTTATTTGCACCTACACCGCAATAGTACGGTCCCTGCGGAGCCGGAAAACCACCTTTGGGAAAACCTAACGGCAGTTTTGTTTCAGTATCATAAAGGAAATACTCCTGTTCAAAGCCGAACCAGAAATCTTCGTCTTCTTCAGTTATTGTAGCCCGTCCGTTTGTCGAATGAGGAGTTCCATCCGGATACAAAACTTCAGTCATCACCAGGTAAGCATCCTTACGGTCAGGATCCGGGAAAATGGCCACCGGCTTGAGCAAAAGATCCGATTTACCACCTTCTGCCTGTTGAGTCGATGAGCCGTCAAAAGCCCAGATTGGACAATCTTCAAGTTTACCGCTGAAATCCTTTGCAATTCTTGTCTTTGACCTTAATCCCTGGGTGGGTTTATATCCATCCAACCAGATGTACTCCAATTTCGTTTTCATGTTTGTTCTTTTTTAAGTTGATATGTAATCTTTTTGTCTTATCAGCGGCCCGGAATTCATCATCTCCGTTTGTTTTTCTTTCTGATGATGATGGTTCATTTCATCTTGTTACAATTTATCGACAATCTCATTAGTTATTTATGATTTGATGGTAAAAATAGAACACATTGGTAAGATTCTAAATAAATCAATTACATTCAGAAAAAAATTAATATAAAATTCACATATAATATCTTCTTTTTATTCCAAGCCTCCGATAAAATAGGGGGCACTCCATACAAAAATATTAAAAAACGATATCATCCATAAAAATGATACACTAATTACTAAAAATTGACCTTTTTATCCAACAGACACCCTTTTTTATACCCCCTGCGAAATCAGCAGACCTGCTTTGGCATAGTGATAAAAAAAAACCGGCTGATAAATACCAGCCGGCAAAAAATATCAAAAAAAAAAAATTAACTGATGATGTCGAATCCACAATAAGGAACCAGCACCTCGGGCATCCTGATTCCGCCTTCAAACTGATTATTCTCGAGCAGCGCAGCTACAATACGAGGCAAAGCAAGAGCGCTGCCGTTTAATGTGTGGGCTATGACCGGCTTTTTTGTTTGCTCATCGCGGTAACGTAACTTGAGGCGGTTTGCCTGAAACGATTCAAAGTTGGAAACGGAACTGACCTCCAACCATTTTTCCTGGGCTGCAGAAAAAACTTCAAAATCGTAGGTCAGGGCCGAAGTAAAACTCATATCACCGCCGCATAACCTGACAATCCGATAGGGTAAGCCAAGCTTTTTTACCAATCCTTCCACATGCGCTACCATTTCTTCGAGAGTCTGGTAACTAACCGACGGATTAACAACCTGCACAATTTCCACTTTATCAAACTGATGAAGACGATTTAACCCGCGAACGTCTTTTCCATATGATCCGGCTTCACGACGGAAACAGGCGCTGTAAGCCGTATTCTTTACCGGCAAATCCTTCGCATCCAGGATCACATCGCGATAGAGGTTCGTTACCGGAACTTCAGCTGTCGGAATCAAATAGAGCCCGTCTTCTGTGACGTGATACATCTGCCCCTCTTTGTCCGGAAGCTGACCGGTTCCGAATCCGCTGTCGGCATTAACCATCAGGGGAGGCTGAATTTCCAGATAGCCTGCCTGCTGTGCCTCATTTAAAAAGAAACTGATCAATGCACGTTGTAAACGGGCACCTTTACCTTTATACACAGGGAATCCGGCGCCTGTCAATTTAACACCCAATTCAAAATCGATCAAATCATATTTTGAAGCCAATTCCCAATGAGGAAGCTTCGCACCACCCAATTCAGGAATGGCACCCCCCGTCTTAACAATCACATTACTTTCGGCAGTCCTCCCTTCAGGAACCAGATCAGACGGCAAGTTCGGGAGCTGAACCTGCAGCTCAAATACCTGCTCATCGATCGACGCAAATTCGTCGTCCAGTTGTTTGATCGTATTCTTCATCTCGACAGTCTGTTCTCTGGCAACATTGGCGTCATCCGCCTTTCCTTCACGAAGCAACTGCCCAATTTGTTTCGAAAGCCTGTTCAGTCCGGCTTTGACCTGGTCGGCTTTAGCCTGGATTTCATTTTTCCTTTTATACAGATTAATGATTTGATCCACAATCGGGGTCGCGTCAAAATTTTTCTTTTGCAGTTTTTTAATGACCAGCTCAGGATTTTCCTGTATGAATCGTAGATTAAGCATTTTGCTCAAATTTAGTTTGCCGGGCAAAGTTATAAAAATAAAAAATCTCCTGTCTCAAACAAGACAGGAGATTCACATAAACATAGTATAATATCGTCTTAGTTTACTGAAGCCAGCGGTTCAACCGACACATACGAACGGTTGTCCTTTTTCTTCTTGAAAACTACAGTTCCATCGACCAATGCAAATAATGTATGATCCTTTCCCATACCAACATTATCGCCCGGATGATGGGGAGTTCCGCGCTGACGAATGAGTATATTGCCAGCTTTGCAAGCCTGACCGCCGAATATTTTCACGCCCAGTCGTTTGCTTTCTGATTCGCGTCCGTTCTTCGAACTACCGACACCTTTCTTATGAGCCATGGTTAATAAATGTTTTTAGGGTTATCCGATAATTTCTTCAATCTGAATCTGAGTTAAATACTGACGGTGACCGTTTTTCTTCCGGTAAGTTTTCCTTCTCTTCTTCTTAAAGACGATCACTTTTTCACCTTTCAAATGTTCCAGCACTTTGGCTGTTACTTTTGCACCTGCAACAACGGGAGTACCGATCTGCACCGCACCTTCATTGTCGAGTAAAAGAACTTTCTCAAATTCAACATTGCCTCCCTCTTCTGTTTTGAGGCGGTGAACAAACAATTTTTTGTCTTTTTCAACACGGAATTGTTGTCCTGCAATTTCTACAATAGCGTACATATTTACTGTTATTTATTTCATCCGGCAGGCGGAAAATTCGTTGATTCCCGCTTGTTGAGCCTGGCCGAAAACATTGGACTGCAAAAGTATATAATTTTAAATGATTACAAAAGATTTAGCTTTCTTTTTTTCCATTCTTTATTTCTCTCAAACAGAACATCCGGACAACAGGCTTTTTATGAACGCGGCCCCCTTCGCCATATCCACATCCTGCTTAGGCCGCTGTATATTAAACCTTTCTCCTGCCAAAATAAAAAGCTGCCCAATAAAGCAAGGCAAACTTCCAAAATTCAGCGAAACAATTGTTATATTTGCTACTCATACTGCGAGACTTGATTAGATATGCAGAAAGTAAAATTAAACATTTTAGGACTGTCCGTGAGTCAAACACAATCCGGGGCGTATGCGTTGGTACTCGCCGAAGAAAACGGCGACCGGCGGATCCCTATTATTATTGGACCGGTTGAAGCACAGGCAATTGCGATTCAGCTGGAAGGACTGAAACCTCCAAGACCTTTAACTCACGATCTATTTAAGAACCTTGCTGTTTCGTTCGATATCAATATTTCGGAAGTCATCATTTACAAGCTTGAAGAAGGGATTTTTTATTCGGAACTTGTTTGTGAACTCGGTTCACAGGAGACACGGATCGATTCCAGGACATCTGATGCAGTAGCGCTTGCTCTGCGCTTCAAGTGTCCTATTTACACCACAGAAGAAATTCTGAGTAAAGCAGGCATCGTACTGGACCCGGAAGGTTCGTCTTCGGCGGCTTTTGACGAGAGTACCCAGGAAAGCAGGAAAGTGAACGAGTCGGAATTCGAAAATTATAATGTGAACGAGCTGACCAATATGATGAATGAAGCCATTAATAATGAAAACTACGAACGGGCTTCCAGAATCAGGGACGAAATTAACCGGCGAAAAAAATAAACAGCTATAAATGAAACATTTCTTTCTCAGGCTCCTTGTCCTCCTGGGCATTTTCAGCTCAACTCCTGTGTTTTCGTCGACCGCTAATCAAACAGATCCGGGCCCGCAAAGCCAGACCATTCAGATTTCAGATACAACCATAGAAAAAAATACATCTAACCTGCTTTTGAAGCAGCCTCAAAAGAGCGGATTCAGCTTCACGGCAATCTTCCGGGGAATGGGAGGAATGCTGATCCTTGTTGGGTTCGGTTTTTTGTTTTCAAAAGACAGGAGAAAGATTTCATGGAAAACAGTGGGCGTGGGATTAGCTTTTCAGGTAGTTCTGGCTATCAGCATTCTGTATGTGCCCTTTGTGCGAAGTACTTTTGAAATTTTCGGACAGATCTTTGTGAAAATACTGGACTTTTCCAAGACAGGGAGTGAATTTCTTTTTGGTTCTCTTCTCGACATGAACAAGTTCGGGTCAATTTTTGCCTTCCAGATCCTGCCAACCATTGTTTTCTTCTCGGCCCTCACCAGCTTGCTTTTTTACTGGGGGATCATTCAAAAGGTGGTATGGGCGATGGCATGGGTATTTACAAGGCTGATGAAATTATCGGGAGCTGAAGCACTTTCTGCCACAGCCAACATTTTTCTGGGACAAACAGAAGCTCCTTTGATGATCAAGGCTTATCTGCCAAAAATGAATAATTCGGAGATCATGATGGTCATGACCGGCGGTATGGCTACCTTAGCCGGCGGTGTACTGGCCGCTTATATCGGCATGCTTGGCGGAAATGATCCTGTTTTAAGACTTGAATTTGCCACCCATTTGCTGGCAGCATCCGTGATGGCTGCTCCCGGAGCTGTCATATTTTCAAAAATGCTGGTCCCCAATCCGGATATCGTCAATAAAGATGTGGAAGTGAATAAAGATATCATTGGTAATAATGTGCTCGATGCAGTAGCCAACGGAACCAGCGACGGAGTCAAACTAGCCGTCAACGTAGCCGGAATGCTGCTGGCCTTTTTAGCCTTGCTGGCCATGTTCAACTTTGGATTGAATAAAGTAGGAGACTGGACAGGGCTAAATGAATTGATCATCCAGAGTACCGGTGGCCGCTTTACACAACTTTCGCTGCAATTCCTGCTGGGATACTTGTTTGCCCCCGTTATGTGGCTCATCGGAGTCAATTCGCACGACATGATGCTGGTTGGGCGCCTGCTTGGAGAAAAGCTGATCCTCACCGAATTTATAGGGTACATCAGCCTGTCCGACTTAAAAGCCGCCAGCGCTTTCTTTGATTATAAATCAGTGGTCATGTCCACGTATATCCTGTGCGGATTTGCTAATTTTGCTTCGATCGGTATCCAGATCGGGGGGATCGGAGCACTGGCGCCTAATAAAAAGGTTACCCTTTCAAAATATGGCTTGCCTGCTGTGATAGC
>JBDKTZ010000609.1:0-18331 GCA_039679975.1 Prolixibacteraceae bacterium | reverse complement strand
GCTCGAAAAAATTGCGGATATCTTCTTCGTAAATTGTCGCGGTCATGGCAATAATGGGTACAGGATGAGCTGTTTTTCTGTCCTTTTCAATTTTGCGGATTTCCCGTGTAGCCTCTAGTCCGTCCATCCCCGGCATATGCACGTCCATCAGGATCAAATCGAACTTCTGGCGCAAAAACAGTTGAACCGCCTCCTCTCCGTTTCCTGCTAATTGCACCTGATGCCCGAGTTTATTTATGTTGATGATCGATACTTTCTGGTTGATCGTATTATCTTCGGCAAGAAGTATGTTTAGCGGCCTTACCTTATATTCATTCTTTAATTCTTCTTTCACGGTTATTTCTGAAGCGGCTTTGTCCAACGACACGGTAAACCAAAAAGTAGAACCAACGCCTTCTTCACTTTCCACGCCCATGTCGCCATCCATCATTTGCACCAATCGTTTTGATATGGCAAGGCCTAGACCGGAACCTCCAAAATTGCGTGTAGTCGAAGTATCAGCTTGAGAAAACGATTTGAATAATTTCTGCTGATTACCAGGTGAGATTCCGATCCCTGTATCCTGAACCTCAAATCGGATTGCATCTTTTTGGCCGGTCTCCGATACGAGTGACACGCTGACTTTGACAAATCCCTTCTTTGTAAATTTAATCGCATTATTGATCAAATTGATCAGGACTTGTTTCAAACGAAAAGGATCACCTATTACTGATTCAGGGACTTCATTGTCGATGTCGATGGAAAAGTCAAGACTTTTCTGGCGGACACTGTATCCTAATACCTGATAAACATCGTCCACTTCGTTCCTGATGTTAAAAGTGATCCGCTCAAATGAGATCTGACCAGCCTCAATTTTTGAAAAATCAAGAATATCGTTGATGATCATCAACAGTGTTTCACTCGAAATATCGATAATACTCAGATACTCCCGTTGCTGATCGTCAAGATTGGTTTGTCTCAGTATATCAATCATACCGACAATGCCATTGAGAGGCGTACGGATTTCATGCGACATGTTTGCCAGGAATAATGCTTTTGCCTTTGCGGCCTGTTCAGCGATATCGCGGGCTTTTTTCAACTCCTCCCCTGCCCTTTTCAGTGAAATATGAAGTTCAACCCGGGCCCTTAATTCTTCCGCACTGAACGGCTTTAAAACATAGTCAACTGCTCCCAGCCGAAATCCTCTCACCAGGCTATCTTCGTCACGCTGGGCCGTCAGGAAGATGACCGGAGTCTCCCGGTTCATTGAATTCGCTTTGATTTGACGACAAACCTCAAACCCGTCTATATCTGGTAAGACAATGTCCAGCAAAATCAAATCGAAAACATTCGCCATGGTTTTAGCAAGCGCAGAACGGCCGTTTTTTGCTGAGGCAATCAGATAGTTATTTTCCTGAAGAATTGACTTCATCAAATCAATGTTGATCGCCACATCGTCAACAATGAGAATTTTCGGAGGTTGTATTATTTCTGTCATGGCATCAGGCAAAATTATTCATCCACTCAATGATGCTACTTGGGGGTCCTGTTAAGGTTACCGCATCCAGCATGACAGCTTCCCTGGGCATACCATAAACCGCGCACGATTTTTCCTCCTGTGCAATGCAAATTGCTCCTTTACGCTTCAGTTCCAGCATGCCCCTGGCTCCATCAGTTCCCATGCCTGTCAAAAGGATAGCCATTACATTTTCTGCAGCAAAATCAGCGGCTGAAAAAAACAAAACATCAACTGAAGGACGATGCCGGTTTACCAGTTCGCCGTCATTAAGATCGCAAACATAATCATTCGTTGTTTTTTTTACAACCAAATGATAAAATCCATTCGCGATATATACATGTCCGTTTCGAAGCAGCTCATTTTTCTCTGCCTCCTTGACGGTCAAACTGCTCTCCGTATTAAGACGCTTCGCAAAGACTCCCGTAAACTCACCCGGCATATGCTGTACAACTAAAACCGGAGGCAGATCAGACCGGGCCGATTTTAGTATCGACGAGATTAACTCGGTCCCCCCGGTTGAAGCGCCGATCAGGATTAATTTGTTGTTATCGGTTCTGGGCCGGTAAGAATATTCAACCGTGGACAAAACTTTCCGTTGAGAGATCCTCCTCAACAACAGATTTTGTATCGAGGCAGCATGCACAGCCTCCCGTAACCTGATTCCAAAATTTATGATCTCTTCTGCCGCAGGTAACGCAGGCTTGGTGATAATTTCCGATGCTCCCAACGCAAGTGCTTCGATCGCCAGTTCTCTTCGTTCTTCTGTAAAAGACGAAACAACGACAACCGGCAGCGGGTGTTGGTTCATCAGTCTTTTCAGAAATGTTAAACCGTTCATCCGGGGCATTTCAAGATCGAGTGTGATCACGTCAGGCACCTCCCGTGCAATAAGATCGGCGGCTTCATATGGATTGGAGGCCGATCCTATGACCACGATCACCGGATCTTCTTCCAAAAGTTTCTTCAGAAGCATTCTGACATTTAAAGAATCTTCAACAATAAGCACCCGTACTGTTTTGCTCTTATCCAAATTTAGCTGGTTTTAATAATATATTGTTGTACTACTTCTCCCGTAACGGGATTAAACCAAATTTTACGACCTCTGTCCCCACCTGTACTCGATGCCGTGACCGGAATCATGAATTCATTCAGCAACCGTATCGCAATATCAATATTCTTTTCCCCAACATGGAAAAATGAATTCTCTTCCCCAATAATTTTCCCTCCTCCAAATAACTTGGCGATCAGATCTCTTTTTTGACTCCCGCTATCCAGCATGTCAGCAATCAGTTTTGGAATAGCCACGTTACCATAACGCGGGGTTTCCAATCCCTCACCGTTCCAAAACGGCAGCATGAAATGATTCATTCCTCCCCTTTTACTTTTTCGGTCGAACAAACACACTGCCACGCACGAACCTAAAATAGTTTGAATTAATCCTTCATTACGAATAATAATCGAAGAAGGATATAAATAATATTGCTTCTGATCTTCCAAAACTAAAATTTTTCTTCTCCGGTTAAAAGGAAGTTATCCAGATCATCATAGTCAGCCGGAATACTTAACTCCGGTAATTCGATCTTCACTTTTAACCCACCCGTTTCAGGATTCTCAAGCACGATAGTTCCATTGAGCGCCGGCAGATATGCTTTTACGATAGACAAGCCTAAACCTTGCCCGGTATTGAGCGAATGAATACTTTGGTCCAATTGCTTGAACCTGTTAAATATGACTTTATATTCTTCAGGAAGGACTCCCGCTCCAAAATCACGGATCTGCCAAAAGAATTTATTGTTGGCAATTCCTGCCATTACCTGGATCTTTCCTCCCCGATAGCTGAATTTAAACGCGTTGCTTAGCAGATTCTTGATAACAAGTTCCAGTTTGAGTTCATCAGTCACGAACGTTGTTAATAGCCTCTGGTCATGATCGTCAATTGTCAGATCAACTTCAAGCTGTTTGCGTTCGGTTTCATAACTGAAAAAACGAATTGTTCGCCTGACCAACTCTGACAAATTTACCTGTACGGGTATCGGATCATCCAAACCTGCCTCGATCATCGCTGCGGCAAATACATTTTTCAGTTGAAAATCCAGATGAAAAGCTTCCTGGTAAATCAATGCGGCCATCTTTTTGGCCTGTTCCAGGTCGGTCTTGTCCATATTCCTGAAATTTTCAGATAAGGCTAAAATACTCGAAAAAGGATTTAGTATTTCATTTGTAACATTACTGATAAAATGACTTTTAAAAGCCTCAGATTCTTTGAGCAGCTTATTCACTTCAAATAATTCGCAAGTCAATTGCTCATTGAGAGTCTTTAAACTGGCTATCGCGCCGTTATCCATGGATTCATTCATAATAGATGCTTTTGGTATAAACTGGGACCTGCAAGCGAAATCGGTAAATCGGAATAGATCAGTGATTCGGAAAGGCCCACAAACAAATATCCGCCCGGATCCAAATGGCCCAATATTCTTTTGAGGATCTGCTTTTGATTATCACGATCAAAATAGATCAGGGTATTCCTGATAAATATAATTTGAAAATTAAAGTTAATCCGGTGATCCGGCTCCATCAGGTTTTCATGGATAAAAGTGATTCTCGACCGGATTGGCTTTGCGATCCGGATACGGGGATTCTGAGTATCTTTGCTTTTCAAAACGTATTTTTTTAAATAGGAAGAAGGAATCTGCTCAGACTGACTAAAAGGATAAATCCCTGCCCGGGCAACCTCAAGCACCCTGGAAGAAATATCGCTTCCAACGATTAAATAATCGACCGGGCCGCAAATGGTATACCTATATTCTTCAATAGTCATAGCTAACGAAAATGCTTCCTGTCCTGTTGAACAACCTGCACACCAACATCGGATCACAGCGTTACTTCCCGATGATCGTTTACAGCACAAATCGGGCAATACGACTGACGAAAGTAATTCAAAATGTTGATTTTCACGAAAAAAACTAGTTTTATTGGTGGAGATATAATCAACCATTTTCTCGAGTTCTGCGCTGGTATTTAGCGGATCGAAAACAAACCGGCAGTATTTTTCAAATGAATCCATTTCCAGCTCGCGCAATCGGGGCTGGAGCCTTGACTGCAGTAAAATCCGTTTATTAGCCGGCAATTTTATTCCATACCGGCCTGTAAGCAATTTCGCGAGCCGGAGAAAATTTTCTTCTGATATCTGGATCACCTGGTATGCCATACTTTTGTCATCGATTCATTATCAATTGGTTACTGACATAGTGAACCTCGCTCAAAATTCAGCATTCGCCGTCCTTATTTTTTGTTCTTTTGAATTAAAATCGTTCGAAGTCATTATCAGATTCATCGTCCAGTTTCAGGATCACACCTTTCTTAGCTTTAGGGTCAGCCTGTTCAGCAGGTCTTTTTAAGACAGTTCTGCCCACAGCCATCGGCGCTACACTTCCTTCTTCGTGTTTTACCACTTTAAAAAATGAAACAGTTCTTTGCAGATGTTCGGCCTGAGCCGATAATTCCACCGCATTTGTAGCAAGTTCTTCAGATGCAGCTGCATTTTGTTGCGTCACCTGATTCAGTTGCTGAATCGCCATATTAATCTGTTCCGCTCCCGAATGCTGCTCGACACCTGCTACTACAATTTCGCGGATCAGCGTTGAAGTTTTCTGGATTTCAGGAACAATTTCCCTCATAATGAGTCCTGCATCTTCAGCGCTGCTGACACTTATCTTTGCCAGCCGGTCAATTTCCTGTGCAGCAACCTTACTTCGTTCTGCCAGCTTGCCGACTTCGGCCGCCACTACACCAAATCCCCGTCCGTGTTCCCCGGCCCGGGCTGCTTCAACTGCGGCATTTAAGGCCAGAATATTGGTTTGGAAGGCAATGTCTCCAATGATCGATATTTTGTCTGCGATTTCTCTGATTGCACGGATTGATTTTTCAACCTTTTCCTTTCCATCCAGTATATCTTGCTCCGCCTTTGCCTGTATTTTCTCTGTTACCTTTGCATTCGCCGAACTTTGTTGAATGCCGGCAGCCATCTCCTCAATGGCTGAAGATATTTCTTCGGATGATGAAGCCTGTTCCGAAGCTCCCTGCGATACAATCTGAGAGGTAGAACTCAGTTCCATACTCGCGTTAGCCATATTATCGGCAGCCGTAGTCACCGCTGCAATGGTTTGACGCATGACCCCGCTCATGTGCTGCAGGTTGGCTGCAAGTTCCCCGATTTCATCCTTCCGGTCAATTTCAAGTCTTGCAGTCAAATCACCTTTCGATATGGATTGGGCAAAATCAACTCCCTTATTCAGGGGATTGGTAATCTGGCGACTGAAATAGACTGCGATAAGTAACGCGATGGTAACCGAGAAACACACAACAAACACATCCTTTATGATCGATTTTATACTTGTTCCGGAAAACGCGTTGGCCGTGTTCCGGACATTTTCCTGCACGTCGCCCCTTAGTTCGACTGCCCGTGAAATAAGTTCTTGTGAAGCATCCCGATACTTACTGTACAATGCAGCCTTCGCTTCCGTTTCATCGACTATTCCCGATACATCATTCTTGTATTCCACGGCAGCACTTTCGAGGTTGCCGATCAGCAACAGATGATCTTCACGCGGAGCAATTGATTTCAGAAGCGCCAGATTCCGATCAAGCTCAGCAAACAGATCTTTCACGTTACCGGCCGAATTTTCCATATTGGAAATATCCAGAGTCCTTACAGACATATTGATTCGATGACCCAAATCGATCAGGTTACCACAGGCCGACAACATATTGGTCCTCGTCCGGTTTGCAATTCCTTTCGTGATCTCCTGTTTCATCCTGTTTTCATTGACCGAAAGAAGATTGCGGCATTGGTCCATATAGTTCAGCGTACTTTTGCCCAACCGATCGAGACGCGCCGACATCTGTTCATGCGACTGATTTGTCTCATGAATTATATCTTCATACCTGCGAATCAATGTTTCTTCAGTATCCATTCGACGCAACAATTCCTCGTTTGTGCCTGATTCTTTAATTCTCTTTTTTGCTTCCCGTAAATGAAAGCTCAATGAATCCAATTCACTTACGGACTGACGATAATAATCAGAACTTCCTGTAAGCATAAAGCCCTGCATATTGTAGGCAGCCTTCTGCGTATGTAACGTGACATTATTCGCAAATTCAAGCTCGGGTACTGCTTTAGAGGCCAATGATTCAAAGCTCTTTTCAAACTTCCACAAACTATAAATAGAATTAACACTCAGAAAAAGAGCAATTATGACAAACAAGGCAAAAGCCCAGAAAAATTTGATTTTTAATTTGAGATCGACAAAGCGCATATGGTTTTCAGATTAAATGTTCGAGTTAATTAAGCTTGCATCTTTTTCATCGAATAATTTTTCCATGTTCAGGATAAGGATGAATTCTTCTTTCACTTTTGCAATTGAAGTAATATAATCGAATCGGAATTCCTTGCCAATATCAGGAGGAGCACACATATTTTCGCCGGAAATATCTGCGACCTGTAAAACCTGATCGACCACTATTCCAATCGTGTGAATCGCTCCGCTCACGGGAGCCATCAGAACAATAATACAGCTATTTGTATCGACCTCTTTCTTCTTAAGGTCAAACTTCGTTCGTCCATCCATAACAGGTAGTATCTCACCGAAAAGATTAATCACCCCAAGGTAAGGTTCGGGCGCATAAGGTACCCTGGTAATATGAATCATTTCAAGTATTTTCTGCACATAACCTATGTTCACTGCAAACTTTTCAGACCCCAGTTGAAATACCAAAAAAGAACTTAATCCTGAAATGACCTGATTCTCCATTTAATGTACAAATTTTTGGATAATTGTATTTACATCCAGCACAAGAGCTGCTCTCCCGTCTCCCAGGATACTCGCTCCCATAAAAATATGTCCGTTTTGGGCCAGTTTTCCGACAGACTTTACAACAGCCTGATATTCACGCATAATCTCATCAACAGCAAGTCCAAACAGTTCCCCTTTGTAATTCACTGCAATTAAATACTGTTGGGATGAATATTCCGACCCCCCGTAAAACTCCTCTCCAAGATCCAGATAAGGAAGCTGTTTCCCTTCGAAAACCTCAACCTGCAGGATTCCCTTTTGCGGATGCGTATCCCTTAAAGGATATATTTTCCGGACGCAAGCCAGGGGAATAATATACATATCATGATGGATCCTGATCAGCAAGCCATCGATGATTGAGAGAGTTAACGGTACTCTGATCGTAAAGGAAGTGCCGCGCCCCTGCCTTGTTTCGACGGTAATCACGCCGCGCAGATCATGGATGGCCTTCCGGGCTGCATCCAACCCTGTCCCTCTTCCGGATACATCGGTTAATTGCCCGGATGTTGTAAATCCAGCTTTAAAAATGATCTGAAGCAGTTCTTCTTCATCCTTTGGATCCGTTTCATTCAATAACCCTTTTTCCACAGCCTTTTGCCATATCCTGTCAAGATCAAGTCCCCGGCCGTCATCTTCCACCTTAATTTCAACAAAATTACCGGCATAGCCTGCCGAGACCAGGATTCTTCCGATTGGTTCCTTTCCTTTGCTGATCCTTTCTTCCGGCGTTTCAATACCATGGTCCACACCATTCCGAATAATATGGATCATCGGACTAACCAACTTTTCAATGACGTTTTTATCCACTTCCGTTTCCAAACCATTTAATTCCAACCTGACCTCTTTGTGCAGTTCAGATGAAAGATCCCTGACAAGCCTCCTGAAACGCGTGACAATGCTGTATAATGGAATTAAGCTCATGTCAAAAGCATTATCCCGCATCTGATGGGTTATTTTGTCAAAATGTTCGGCCAACGCAATCAACTCTTTATCATCTCTGGCCTCTGCCAAAGAGAATAATCGCGACTGGGCTGTAATCATTTCGCTGACCAGGTTCATGTATTCATCAATTTTCCCTGAATCAACACGTATGGTAGTGGGAGCATTATCATCTGAAGTTTCTTTCAAAACCGCACCAGAAACGGGAGCTTCCAACAGGGTCCTGATTTGTTCTGCTACCTTTTCAGGATCTTCTTTCAGAAATTTCCGGAGCATATCCTCACCTTGAATAACGGATTCAGGAACCTCAATGATTTCAATTTTGGAATTATCACGCACAAATAAAAAAATGTCTTCGATTTCCGTACGTGGTGAGTCGGTGGTCAGAACAGCCCGCCAGAAAGTATAGCATTTCCCAACCTGCAAGCGATCAGGAAGCGGAACCTTACTCAGATCAGCCTCAACCTGACAATCACCCAAGGTATTTAACTCATCAACCAGATAAAGAGGATTTGTACCGTTATTAAATATGCCCTGATCGGGCTGAAAGAAAATGTACCAGGTTTTATTTTCCCTCGTTTCCTCCGGCGCGGAACGATCATTCGACGCGGCGACCTGCGGGGCTTTTCCCGCTTTTTCGGAAATGACCAGGTTTGCTTCTCCTTTTAGCTGATTTACAACTCGTTTAATATCTTCTGAGATTTCGGGATTGAGCAAGTTCCGCAATACATCACTGCATCGCAGCGTAAAGTCTACTATTCGGGAATCTATATCCAGTTTGCCGTCACGAATGAGTTGGTAAACTGATTCCAGCTCATGTGTAAATTCACTCAATAAATGGAATCCAAACATTCCTCCGCTTCCCTTGAGAGAATGCAAAATACGAAAAATTTCATCAACATTCGCCTGATTACCAACATCCTGCTCCAACTCCAAAAGATACTGGTCTAACCGGTCACAATGCTCTCTGGCCTCTTCAATAAATCGTTGCTGAAATTTTTCGATCACCGGATAATTCGTCTAATAGTTTGAGTTAATTTTTCGATCTCGAATGGTTTATGGATCCAGCCGGTTGCTCCGGCATTTTTCGCCTGAAGAATAATATCCCGCTGATTTTCAGTTGTCAACACGACTACAGGCAGCCGTTTGTACTGTTCATTCTCCCTCATCCATCTGATCAATTCCAGTCCATTCATTCCCGGCATATAATAATCTGTGAGTACCATATCAAATTTTTCCCCATTTAAAATAGCAATCGCTTCCAATCCATTGGCTGCTGATCTGACGTCAAAACCGGACTTCTGCAAAGCAAAAGCAATCGCTTCACGTATACAGTCTGAATCTTCAACTATAATAAGTTTTCTTTGATTTTTCGGAACCATAATTAAAGGTAGATTGAAAAACCCGAACCACAAAGCAACTTCATCTGATCTTCATCCATCTGCCAGGCAAAGGTAAAATTGACTTTTTGTTTTTTTAAAAAATTCCGGAACGACTCAAACAACTGCAAAAAAGACAAATCGAAATTCGTAACTTCTTCCACAACGATCGCTAAAGATGAAGAAAGAGTTGACACCAACTGCATCAACTTCAATCTTATTTCATCCATATTTTCAATAGTCAATCGTCCGGATAAAATCAACAGATCCCTTCCATCTTCAGTTTTTTTTACCTCAACAAGATAGTCTTCCATAAGTCAAAGTTAAAACTTAATTTGGAAACTTATTCTCCGAAAGCAGGAATCTTTACCGGTGAGGCAAAGGGGATAATATACTCACACGAAGCCATGTACCATCATTAAAAAGTCTTTTGCCTTAAACAGAATAAACCCGGAACATGAAAGGCACGTTTCATTCAGAGCCATTGTTGCCATTAACAAAAGCACAAACGACATTAAACTTTTCATGCTAAGAATTGTATTGATTGTACTGTTTTAATAAAAGAGCAGTTAGCTTATTTTTATTTATTCCTGATAAATTATTAATAAATAATTAATGCTTAGGAACATACGCAAAAATTACAAACAATTTCAACTGGACGAAAAGGACCTGACATCTCATCCCTTCGACCTCTTTCAGATTTGGCTGGCCGATGCGATCAAAAACAGGCAGGATGAACCCACAGCCATGACACTTTCCACCTGTGCCGGCGGGCAGCCTGATTCGAGAATGGTGCTGTTGAAGGAGCTTAACCAGAACGGATTTGTTTTTTTTACCAACTACAACAGTACGAAGGGCGTGCAGATTGAAGGGAACAATCAGGTTGCACTCAATTTTTTTTGGCCCCGTCTGGAGCGTCAGGTACGAATCAAAGGAGTAGCAAAAAAACTGGATGAAGAACAATCGACCGATTATTTTCATTCCCGACCCAGAGAGAGCCGGCTGGGGGCATGGGCCTCCCGGCAAAGCAGCGAGATTAAAAGCCGGGAAGAGCTCGAAAGCCGTGTAAACTATTACCGTGATTTTTTTGAAGGGCAGGAGGTAAAAAAACCCGATCACTGGGGCGGGTATCTCGTAACACCAACGCAATTCGAATTTTGGCAGGGACGCCCAAACCGGCTCCACGACCGTATCCGTTATGTTTTTAAAGAAGACCGATGGCATATCTCGCGCCTTGCACCATAAAAACAGATTGATTGACTTGTTTCTTTCTATCCGGTAACTTCAAAGCTCTATCAAATCATTTTTCAGCGCATAAATAATCACTTCCACTATATTTTTTGATCCGGTCTTCTCCATCAGACTTGCCCGGTGCTTTTCAACAGTCCGGTCCGAAATACATAATTCGTCAGCAATGATTTTTATAGGTAGCCCCCTGCACGAAAGTTTCAGTACTTCCTGTTCCCTTTTGGAAAAAATACTGGCCGTTATCGTCCTGTCGGTTGCCGCAGATTTAAGGGCTGGAAACTCAAAAGCCCTTTGCAGTTTGGTTGCCAGTTTACCGGTTATGTCTACCTTTTCTTCAGAAAGAATACTTACCAGACGGTCGTATTCTGACTGGTTCACTTCTACTGTTTCCAATAATCCGATCAACAGCGTGAAGCCTCTGAATTTTTGGCTGGCTGTCACATATAGTTTACTTGGTATGAGCCTTTTATCAACTGTTATAATATTGATTTGCTCATCAAAGCTTTTCATCAATCCTTTTGCAGATTTCAATACCTTTGACTGAATGGAAACATACGATTTTTCATCTACAATATCTTTAAATGTGATCCTTTTAAAGTCTTCCGGCTTATACCCCGTTGCTTCAGAGAAGGCGTTATTGATCTCATAAATCGTTTCCCCGTCGAATATAAAGATCCCGTTAGGTGAAAGCTCAACGAGTGCCTGATAATCACTCTTTCCGATATTTACAAGCTTCTCATATTTCGCCAGCCTGACCTTGATCGATTTCAGCAATTCTTCATTGCTGAATGGTTTCACAATATAGTCATCAGCCCCCAATTCCATTCCAAGCCGAATATCTTCCAAATCCGATTTTCCGGTAATATAAATAAATGGAATCTTGTTGGTAACCGAACTGTCTTCAAGGATATTGAAAACCTGATAACCATCAATTGGACTCATATTGATATCACACAAAATCAGATCGGGAGAAAATTCATATGCTTTTTGTATACCTTCTGCTCCCGAATTGGCAATTAATGCCTCATATCCATAGGCCGATAAGACATTTTTGAGCGTCTTTGAGAGCAATACATCATCTTCAATAATTAAAATCTTTCTGGCATCCATGGTTTTAGAATTTTTATGTTGAAGGTTGTTCCATGATCAATTAAACTGTTTACTTCGATAGTACCCTTTAACAAATTCATACTTCTTTTCACAATAGCCAATCCCAATCCGCTCCCCGCCATCATCTTCACATTGTTTCCCCTGTAAAATGGCTCAAACACCTGATCAATTTCATCCTCCGGAATCCCAATGCCGAGATCCTTCACCTCAACCACTAATTCCTCTTCCGAGCAATGAATCTTCAGAAATACCTCTTCAGCGGAAAACTGAAGCGCGTTTTTTATCACGTGATTCAGCATCATGGACAATAAATATGCATCCGTACAAAATACCTTCACTTCAAAATTACCCTCCAGTCGAATTCTGTTCCGGTAATGGTCAGGTAATTTTTGAATTAAACCTTCGGAAAAACTAATAATATTGAGCTCTTTATAGTTGGCCTTCCATTCGTTTTTATTGAAACCATTTAGCAAAGAGACATCTTCAACAAAGCGTGTCATCGATTTAATCGCTTCATCACACAAATAAAAGGTTTCATTAACAACCTTATTATCAATACTATAATTAAATTTCTTCAAAAGATCGATATTCGATGTGATGACAGAAAGAGGTGTCCGTAACTCATGCGTCAGCGAACTGATAATCTGTTTAGCGGAATCAGAATACATACTATTCTTTTCCAATAAACGAGCCTCTTTCAATTTTTCTTCTAGAGTTTCAGACATAAATTAAACTGCACTTTTTTTAAGCATGTATAATCACCTCGAAAACCGTGATTACTTGTAAATCCGGATAATTTTCCCTGATATTTTTGCATGAATATCACAAAGCAATTATTCGTTTAGTCATGCTATATAACGAAGAATAACAGGCATTAGTTTGCAACTAAATAGAAAATAGTGTTTCTTCTGAAATATTTAATGATATGGACTTTAAAAGTTAACAAAGCCTTCGATACAGATCATTGCGATCACCATGGCATAAAACAAGCTGTAAAAATCCAAAACATTATGCAGATCATACAGCTTCCAGTAAAGCTTCACTGGTCTTTGCAAAAAAATACCAAAACTGTTTTTTGCAGACCGAATGCTTTTGGGCCACCATAACAACAATTCCTGATGCCGGCCCTAACCAAAGGTGAATTTTTGTGATGACATTCTTGATCATGCCTGTCGCTCTCCACTCGCTGCCCGAGACGACTTTTTAAATGCTTTTTGTATCTTCGTAAAAAAAAATGATGATTCCAAAAATAAAGAACGAAGGGCAGAATTTTATCTTATTGGCCGGTCCCTGTGTAATTGAAGGAGAGGAAATGGCCTTAGACATAGCCGGACAAATTAAGGATATAACCGATCGTTTAAAAATTCCCTTTGTATTTAAAGGTTCTTACCGGAAGGCAAACCGTTCAAGGATCGATTCATTCTCTGGCATTGGTGACGAAAAAGCACTAAAAATACTTCGAAAGGCAGGAGAAAAATTTGATATTCCGACTGTTACGGATATCCATTCGGCAGAAGAAGCGGAACT
This sequence comes from Prolixibacteraceae bacterium, assembly GCA_039679975.1. Lineage (GTDB taxonomy): Bacteria > Bacteroidota > Bacteroidia > Bacteroidales > Prolixibacteraceae > JBCFBK01. The sequence continues at coordinate 4,778 of JBDKTZ010000609.1, read as the reverse complement.
GGCAGCCCGTTACGTGGATGTACTTCAGATCCCTGCATTTCTATGCCGGCAAACCGACATCCTGCTTGCGGCGGCTGCAACGGACAAAGTGATCAATATCAAAAAAGGTCAGTTTTTATCGCCCGATTCGATGCAATTTGCAGTCAACAAGATCAGAGAAAGCGGGAACAGTAAAGTGATGATCACTGAACGGGGTACCACTTTTGGTTATCAGGATTTGATAGTCGATTTCCGCGGAATACCGGAGATGAAGAGAAATCGTTGCCCTGTAATTCTTGATATCACCCATTCTCTTCAGCAGCCCAATCAAAGCAGCGGGGTAACCGGAGGAAGGCCTGATCTGATTGAAACAATAGCGAAAGCCGGTATCGCAGTCGGGGCAGACGGAATTTTTATAGAAACTCATCCCGACCCCTCGATCGCAAAGTCAGATGGAGCCAATATGCTACGCCTCGATTTGCTTGAAAATTTGCTCACCAAACTGGTAAAACTAAAACAGATCGTTGATCAACTATAATAATCAGTTATAAAATAATGCAGGACCGACAACACTTCTTTAAGCAAATGATGGCCGGCAGCTAAATAATAAGGAAATATGGATGCCATTTTACAACGTTTCATGGAAGAATTTAAATTACCCTTTCATAATTCTGTACTTAGCTTTACGGTTATTCTGCTTATCATTCTGGCGGCCCCCTTCCTGTTGAGAAGAATACGGGTTCCAGGGATTATTGTGCTGATTTTGTCGGGTATTATCATCGGTCCTCAAGGATTCAATCTGATTGCACGAGACGAGGCCGTTATTTTGTTTTCTACGATCGGCTTATTATATATTATGTTTCTGGCGGGTCTCGAGCTTGACCCGGACGAATTTTCGAGCAACCGGAATAAAAGTATCCTGTTTGGTTCACTGACTTTTATTCTGCCGCTGGTGATCGGATTCCCTGTCTGTTATTTCATTCTGGATTACGGGTATCTCACCAGCCTGCTCACGGCCAGTATGTTTTCGACTCACACCCTGATTGCGTACCCAATCGTGAGCAGGATGGACTTAACAAAAAATGAAGCCGTGGCAATCACAGTCGGAGGTACTATTATTACCGATACAGCCGTGCTGATCATCCTGGCCCTCATTAAAGGGATACAAACCCAAAGCGGGGGAATGGGCATGTGGATTCAAATGGCTGTTTTCTTTTCCTTATTTTTTCTGTTTATGTTCAGATTTGTTCCACGGATAGCCAAATGGGTCCTGAAAAGAATTGAAAATGAGCGTTATTCCCATTACATTTTTGTTCTTGCAATTGTTTTCTTTTCTGCATTTGTCGCTGAACTGGCGGGACTTGAACCCATCATTGGCGCATTTACATCCGGTTTGGTACTCAACAGGCTAATCCCCAAAACTTCGCCATTAATGAACAAAATTGAGTTTGTGGGGAACTCACTTTTTATTCCGTTCTTTCTGATCAGTGTAGGCATGATCATTGATCTGAATGCTATTTTTGGAGGTCCGCTCACGCTGTGGGTCGCATTGATCCTGACCATCGTTGCATTTTCGGGAAAGTGGTTGGCTGCGACTATTACCGGACGGTTGCTTCACTACACTCTCCCGCAACGACAGTTGATCTTTGGATTAAGTTCATCGCATGCTGTAGCGACGCTGGCTGTTATCACCGTAGGGTATAACATGGGTATTCTGGATCTTCATATTTTGAACGGAACTGTGATCCTGATCCTGATCTCCTGCATTGCAGCAAGTTTGGTGACGGAAAGTGCCGCCCGCAAACTCGCTATTGAGAAATCAACAGAAATTGTGATTATGCCGGAACCTGAAAACGACCGGGTACTGGTGACCATATCCAATCCGGCGACGATGATGCATCTGACCGATTTTGCCCTGAATATCTCCGTTCCAAATAACAACATACCGGTTTATGTACTTTCAGTTGTCAACGATTATCAGAAGGCCCGGCAAAAACTTGATGAGGCCAGGAGAGTACTGGAAAAACTGATCAAGCACGGGGCAGAAACGGAAAGAGAGATTGAGATCATCACCACTCTCGATCAAAATGTGGCCAGCGGTATCAGACGAATCATTACGGAGTATGCCGCAACTGATCTTGTTATTGGAGCTTCACCGAAATCACGGTTTTCAGATGTCATTTTTGGTAATCTGATGCAGCATCTGATGAATTCAACCAATAAGTTGTTGTTCTTTTACAAACCTGTATATCCGGTTTACCAGCATTCTTCTCTTCAAATTATTTGTCCTCCTCATTCGGACAAGGAATTCGGATTTCAAAACTGGCTCAGAAAAGTATCATTACTGGCAAAAAATCTGAGTATTCCCTGTAAGTTTTACAGCGACCGACGTACGCTGATTTCCATCGAGTACGCGATTAATTATTTAAAAATCAAAGGGAACTTCGAATTTGAAGCAGCCGATATTTTTACAGAAATGAACCGGATCAGTAGTCATTTTAAAGACACCGATCTCATCGTCTTCATTAAACCCAGACAAGGTTCAGTATCCTATTTTTCTACTGAAGTTAAAAACGTATCAACCATTATGGATGATGAAAATAATCACTACGCATATCTCATTATTTCGCCTAATCACAATAACCCGATGAACGAGTAAACGTCAGTGAAAGAAAAGATATCCCAGCAGAACTGCTGCCACAATTCCCACGAAGTCAGCGATTAACCCGCAGGTTAGCGCGTATTTGGTTTGCTTGATGCCTACCGAGCCAAAATACACAGCCAGAATGTAAAAAGTGGTATCGGTCGATCCCTGAACAATACAGGCTACCCTTGCTACAAATGAGTCGGCCCCGTATGTTTTCATCGTATCCACCATCATACCGCGGGCACCGCTGCCACTCAGCGGTTTCATAAAGGCTGTGGGCAGAGCTTCAACAAAATCGGTATTGACCCCGATCCGGGTCAGGCACCAGGCGATCCCTTCAATTAACCAGTCCATGGCTCCTGAAGTGCGGAATACGCCAATGGCTACCAAAATGGCGATCAGATACGGAATAATCATCACTGCAGTTTTAAAACCATCCTTCGCTCCGTCAATAAACGCCTCATAGACATTGATCTTCTTTCGTAAGGCCAGGGCGATAAAAAAAACGATAACCGTAAATAAGATCACGTTACTGGCTATATTCGAAATCACGGTGACCTGATCCTTGCTTAAAGTTGAAAAGTACAGAATAATTGCGGTTATCACTGCGGTCAACCCTCCCAAATAGGACAGAATAGTCTTATCCAAAAGATTGATTTTCTGATACCAGGCTACGGCGATCAATCCGGCCATGGTTGAGAAAAAGGTGGCAAGTAAAATCGGGATGAATACGTCGCTGGGATTCACTGCTCCCAGTTGAGCCCGGTAAACCATGATGCTGATCGGGATAATAGTAAGTCCGGAAGCATTCAACACCAGAAACATGATCTGGGCATTTGAGGCCACATCTTTATTGGGATTGGTGTCCTGCATTTCCTTCATCGCTTTCAGTCCCATGGGAGTTGCGGCGTTGTCCAGATTCAGCATGTTGGCTGCAATGTTCATCATGATCGAAGCATGGGCAGGATGGTCCTTCCCCAATTCCGGAAACAACTTCCGGAATAAAGGTCCTATAATACCTGAAAAGATTCTGATGACTCCTCCTTCCTCCCCGATTTTCATAATCCCCATCCACAGGGTCAGTACGCCGGTCAACCCAAGTGAAATTTCAAAACCTGTCTTCGCCATATCAAAGGTCGAATTCATCATAGCCGGAAATATTTCAGCATCTCCAAAAAAAAGAAGCTTAATCAGACCAACGACAAAGGCAATCAGGAAGAAAAAGATCCAGATATAGTTCAGGGCCATGGAGGAGTCTTTAAGATTTCAGCCCATAAAGATAAAAAAGGTGGTGTATTTTTTTACATCAGAGGATAATTTCTGAAAATTAATCGCATCTGACTTTTTTGTTCCTTTTTACTTCTCCGATCAGTCTTAATTCGACCGGATCTTCCCTGTGATTGAGGAATACCCTTACAACTTTATCAAATATGCCGATGTGTTCAGCAATAAAGGTCACTTTAATGGTTGTATATTTTCCGGGCAGAACAGGCTCAGGCGTATACTCAGGAATGGTACAGCCGCAAAAAGAGCGTGCCTCCGTGACCAGAACTGCTGATTGACGAGTATTCTTCAGGTTGAACCTGAATTCGATGATTGAACCCGATTCAATCTGACCAACTTTGTAAAAAACAGGAGCGTGGGTGTCCACATTGGCGTGAAGCATAATCACCTCGTTTTTCTGAACCTCTTTTCTGTCGCACCCAATTAAGAAAGTCAGACTAAGTACAATTAAAATAAGCACAGATAGTCGCATAATCTGAAAATATAATGGTGCCGTGTCTTGTTACACGGCACCAAAAGCACTTCTTTATCAATATCCGGTATTCTGTGTCAGAACGCTCTTTCCGGAAGCATCGACCGACAAATCCCGCTGGCTTTGAGGGATCGGCCAGATCTCGTGCTTGCCGGCGACAAAAGTTTTGCCGGAAAGATGACTCATCCGCGTACCCTCTACCTTCAGATAGTTATTCATGACCGTTGCAGCAATTCCCCAGCGTACCAGGTCAAAGAAACGCATTCCTTCCATGGCAAATTCCAGACGGATCTCATGCTGAATGGCTTTCATGGCAATTTCTTTTGAAGCAAATGCCGACGGATACGGTTCGACATCGTAATTCGCGGCGGGTGTACCGTTCTCAAAGGTGACCAC
>JBDKTZ010000336.1:0-4221 GCA_039679975.1 Prolixibacteraceae bacterium | reverse complement strand
TAAGCCGGTTGAGAAAAGTGGTCTTGCCGGCTCCCAAAAAACCGGTTACGATAAGAACGGGTATACGATAACGATCAGACAAATTTGTAATTTTTAGGGTTCAAGATCACAGGATGAAATAGCACGGGGCATAGCGGAAAACGGAAGACTCGCTACTCTGTACTTACGACTTACGACTTACGACTATTTTCCCGCTACTCACTACTATTCATTAATATTCATTCTCGCAAAAGGTACAGCATCCATACCTGCAAATTCACCTTTCAGATATTTGTAATATCCGGTAATCGCTATCATAGCGGCATTGTCCATAGTGAATGCAAACTTCGGAATATAGAAGTTCCAGTGACGTTTTTGAGCCTCAGTCTTCAGTCTGTCTTGCAGGCCTGAATTGGCCGAAACGCCTCCGGCTACGGTAACTTCATATATGCCGGTCTGTTTTGCAGCTTTGATCAGTTTGTCCATCAGGATTTCGATAATCGTGTACTGCAACGAAGCACAAAGATCGGCCTTCCGCTCTTCAATAAAATCGGAATTCACCTGAAGCTGATCCCGGAGAAAATACAGGAAGCTTGTTTTCAAACCACTAAAACTGTAATTCAGGTCATTAATCCTGGGTTTTGCAAACTGAAATGCCTTCGGGTCACCTTCCCTTGCCAGCTTATCAATCAGCGGTCCGCCCGGATACGGCATTCCCATCACCTTCGCACATTTATCGAAAGCTTCTCCCGCAGCATCATCAATCGTCTGACCAATCACTTCCATTTTCAGATGGTCCTTTACAAGAACGATCTGAGAATTGCCACCGCTAACCAGCAAACACAGGTGCGGGAACTTTGGAGCGCGGAATTCCGCATCTTTCTCACGAAGGAAATGAGCCAACACATGACCCTGTAAATGATTGACCTCGATAATGGGAATCCCCCGCGATAATGCAAAGCCTTTTGCAAAGGAAGTTCCCACCAAAAGCGAGCCCAGTAAACCAGGCCCCCGGGTAAAAGCTACTGCAGATATTTCTTTCCTGTCAATACCGGCCTGCCTGATTGCCAGATCAACAACAGGAACAATATTTTGCTGATGGGCCCTCGAAGCCAGCTCAGGAACAACACCTCCGTAGGCTTCATGAACTTTCTGACTGGCTATAATATTTGAAAGCAAACAGCCGTTTTTCAGTACAGCGGCAGACGTGTCGTCACAGGATGACTCAATGCCTAAAATGATGATATCAGTGCTTTCTGGCGTCGTCATTGTTTTCAGTGTAAAATTTTCAAACGGATCACTTTAAATCCGACGTTTTTAATTTATTTTGCTGTTTAAAGCGAGTTCAAAATTATTAAAAAAACACTCACAATATTACTTTGGTTCGCGGGAACGCTGGTTGTATTCCTGCTTACTGCTCTGCTGGCTTTTCAGACCAGTGTGGTCCAGACGTTTGTTATACAGCGCATCGCCAAAGAGCTGTCTGCAAAATTGAATACGACCATTCGTGTCGAAAGTGTTGATATTGTTTTTTTCAATCAGCTCAGTCTGAATAAAGTGCTCATCGAAGACCAAAAGGCGGACACCTTGCTTTATATCGGTAAGTTAATTGCTTCGATAGATGATTTCAGTATAAAAAAGAAGAGTGTCAACCTTTCGTCGATGGCCCTTCTGGATACAAAAAGCTATATTTCGCTCAACGAAAAAGGCCTTCCCAATTATAAATTTTTGCTGGACGCTCTGCGAACGTCATCCGGAAAAGAAAAACTCCCGCAGAAGAATTGGGCCATCAGCTGCCGAAATTTCATCTTTAACGATACCCAGGTAGGCTATTCCTGGTTCCGTCAGGATGAAGTCCACCTGATCGATTTGCATAATATTCACCTGGATGTAACGGATATGGTACTGAATCAGGATTCGATCTCATTCCGCATCAATCACTTGAACTTCAATGATAATAAATCACTTTTCGTGACTGATTTAAACACCCGGGTAGTTTCGTATCAACATATTATTAAGCTTATCGACCTCAAATTAAGCACACCAAATTCATCTATCGAAAGTGCAGGCTTCTCGCTCGATCAGACGGAACTCAGCCAAGGAAAGGACTTTACGGCATCGAAAATCAATATCGATATTGAAAAATCCACTGTCGATCTTCAGGATTTGGCGCAGTTCGTCCCGGACTTACAGGGAATGGATTTGAAGGTTGATGTATCGGGTCACATCTACGGCAGTCTGGCGAGCCTGAAAGCAAAGGAACTGACCGTGGGATTCGGGGAACACAGCAGGATGACTTGTGAATTTTCGATCAATGACCTGACCAATCCTGATCAAGCTTTTATTTATCTGGATCTGAAGGATATGGCAATTGACTTCCGGGATATTGCCAAGATCAGGTTACCCAACTCATCGTCAGTAACTTATCCGACTATTCCTTCTTTTTTGTTTGATGCAGGCGTCATCCGTTATCAGGGTAACTTCACAGGCTTTCTGAGCGATTTCGTGGCATATGGTACGCTCAGTTCCAACTTCGGACAGTTAACAACCGACCTTTCATTCAGTCCTTCCAATTCAAACACACTGGATATTGAGGGCCATTTAAAAACCATCAATTTCAAACTGGGAAATTTTGTGCGTATCGCCGACCTGGGAGCGATCACCTTTAACGGACAAATTAACGGGCATTACAAAAAACTACAGGAAAAACTGGATGCCAATATCAAAGGCGTGATCGACAGTGTTCTTTACCGCTCATACCGCTATAAAAATCTGGTCCTGGACGGATTGATCCAGGATAAAAAATTTGAAGGGAACTTTAATATCAATGACGAAAATTTGAAGGGAAACTTCGCCGGAAAGGTAGATTTGAATCCCGACACATCCGTATTTGATTTCAGATTTCTTCTCGAGAAGGCGAACCTGACTGCTTTGCATATTGTCAGGAATCTCAAACAATCAGATCTTTCGTTCGACCTGAAAGCCAACTTCACCGGGAACAGTATTGACAATATAAATGGTAACATCTGGTTTGAAGAAGGCCAATATACAAATGAGAACAATTCATTCATGCTAAACAGCCTGGTGCTCAGTACTTTTAAAGATAGTATTCATCACTTACAGTTAAAGTCCGATTTTCTGGACGCTGATCTGAAAGGTTCGTATTCTTTTTTGAATCTGAAAGACGGTATCCGGAATCTGATCAGCCACTATGTTCCGGCATCGGGAATTGAACCTGTGGAGACCACAGGACTGAATAATTTTATGATCGAATTGAATATTAAGGACCCGACGCCTATCACAAAGGCGTTTATCCCCACGATCTCTCTCAGCCCGGCTAAACTGATAGCCCGTTTCAATGAAAACAGGCATCTTCTCGATCTGTATACGGAATTTTCTCATATCCGCTATAACAACCTGGTCCTGAACGGGTCTTCTTTTTCAATTCATTCCAATGGCAAACTGGAATTAAAGAGCCGCGTAAACGAACTTCAATTTAACGAATCACAGAAGCTGTACAACCTGTCACTTCTTGCAAATGCAGAAAACAACAAAGCACAAACCAGGTTGGTCTGGAACAATTATGAAGAAACGACCTACAGCGGAAAACTTGAAACCAACATCGAATTTTCTCAGGCTGATGACGGAAATTCTCATATTGAGATGAACGTGCTGCCAACAAAAATTTATGTGGCCGATACTTTATGGATGGTTCATCCTGCCACCATTACAATAGATTCTTCGCGGGTTGTGGTCAATGATCTGAAAGTAACCAATAAAGATCAGGATTTCACCCTTTACGGAGTCATGTCGGACGATATGGCCGACCGGATGAATGTCAGGATCAACAATTTTAACTTAAAAAATTTAAACCTGATCGGCGGTGAAGACCTGGATTTACAGGGCCTCCTGAGTGGAACAGCCAGTGTTTTCGGCGTATATAAAAAGGCCTACCTCCTTTCAGACCTGAAGATCGCCGGATTTAGTTACAGCGGACAAAAGATGGGAGACGTCAGTTTGTTAAGCAATTGGGACCCTCCGTCTCAATCGGTACAGTCGGAACTGATCGTCACTGACAACAATAATCAAACACTTTATGGATACGGAAGTTTTTCGCCCTACCGGGACAGTCTCGATTTTACAGTCAACCTCGATCATTTCTCACTGACAGCTCTTGATCCGGTATTAAAAGATGTCTTTGATAATGTTTTTGGGTTGGCCACCGGTGAAGTCAAAATCTAT
>JBDKTZ010000326.1:0-2010 GCA_039679975.1 Prolixibacteraceae bacterium | reverse complement strand
ACAACCAGTCCAAGCCTGCCAAAAGGATCAAAGGAACAACTGGTTGGCCTTGTTCCGGGGCAGGGCAGGCTCCGGATCAACTCGCCGCCTTTTGAATAGACGTTTATCTGACTTTCATTGAAGACGGCGACAAATAGATTCTCATGAATATCGAAAGCCATCCCGTCGGGACCCCAGGGACCGTTTCCTGCTTTAGCGAAATGACGCTCGCCGAGAAGTTGAAGATGATCCTGATCCCACTGAGCTGTCCATAATTGTTGCCTGTAAGTTTCGGCGAAGATCAGCGTTTTTGCATCAGACGCCAACGCCAGTCCGTTGGTAAAATATTTTCCTGATGAAATTATCCGGGCTTGGCTCGAGCCTTTTGGCAGCACACAAATAATCGAAAAAGGGTTTTCACGGCCGTCAGCATGATCGGAGAACAACAGATTTCCGGCCAAATCAAAGATCAAATCGTTGGGTCTGACAAGGGGTCTGCCGTCTTCGGTGCTGTTACAGACCATTTTTAATACCTTCGTCTTCGGATCAAACATCCGGATTTCTCCCCGCCCGCTGTCACAAAACCAGAGACTGCCGTCTTTGCTGAACATGGCGCCATTCGGCGTTCCGTCCACAGTAAAGCGGGTAAGCTCGTTGCCGTTCCAACGGGAGAGATTCCTGCTCTTGATCTCGACAAACCAAAGATTTCCTTCAAAATCAAAGACAGGTCCCTCCGGGAAATTCAATCCTGATATGATGGTACTGAATTTCATTTACAATCCTTAAATACTTCCGACAATCGGGAACCAGTCGGGCCGGTACTCGTCCTGATGGAAACGAGCGTAATAGTCGCCCTTCTGGTTAAAGTAGCGTTCATATTTTTCCATTTTTTCTTCATCCAGTTCAACACCGAGTCCGGGGCCTGTCGGGACTTTGATGCAGCCGTTGTCATACTTCATCAGTCCCCCCTGGATAATATCGTCGGTGAGGTAGTGATAATGTGCATCACCGGCAAACGTCATGGTCGGGATGGTCGATGCCGTGTGGATCATGGCCGCCAGTTCGATCCCGAATTCGGCGCCGCTGTGCATGGCCACTCCCAGGTTGAAGGTACGGCAAACAGCCACCAGGTCTTTGACTCCTTTGGGTCCCTCCCAGTAATGCAGATCGGTCAGCACAATGTCGACCGCTCCCATGCGGATAGCCGGCCCCAGGTCGTCAAATTTATTGGGATACATATTCGTGGCAATGGGGATCCGGATCTGTTTTCGCACGGCCGCATTGCCTTCAAGGCCCCATGAAGGATCTTCAAAATATTCGATATTCAGATCTTCCATGATCTTTCCCATTCTGACGGCGGTGGTAACCGACCATACGCCATTGGGATCGATCCTCATACCGAAATTTTCACCCAGATTTTTCCGGCAAAGCTCCAGCACGCGGACTTCTTCACGGGGGTCCATGACCCCGGCCTTCAGTTTCATGGAATTAACTCCCAGTTCCTCGTGAAGCTGAGCACAAAAGTCGGCCATGTCTTCAGCGCACTGATCGTGTCCGCCGCCCGGGCGATCGTAACGCCAGAACAGGTAAGCGATAAACGGGACTTCATCCCTGAGTTTTCCTCCGATCAGGTCGCTCATCGGGCGGTTCAGCGCTTTTCCCTGGATATCCAGGCAGGCAATCTCAATGGCGGCATACAATCGGGCGTTCGACATATAGTAGATACTTCTCAGTACCTTTTGCTTAATGGTTTCGAGGTGGAACGGATCCAGTCCAAGAATGCGCGGTTTCAGTTTGGCAAAAGCAGCCCGCTGGTCGCCGCCTCCTACTTCTCCCAATCCTACAATTCCTTCATCAGTTACAATTTCAATGACGGTCCGGAGAAGGTATCCGGGATGTACTCCGGTGTTGTGCCGAAGCTGCGCGTTAAGCGGAATAGCCACCGTACGGGCTTTCAGATCAATTATCTTCATTTTTATAATTATTTTAATCCTGAGAATTTCAGCGGATGCTGAGGTACTTCTTCAGGAA
>JBDKTZ010000109.1:0-5197 GCA_039679975.1 Prolixibacteraceae bacterium | reverse complement strand
AGTCTGCTCGCCTAATGAACAGAACCTGCTCAACTGAAGAAAGTATCTTACCTTTGATGCTCAGAATATGCCAAAAAACGCATACGATAAAGTCTTTCCGCGGCTTGTTCAGCTTTGACACGCATATCGATCCCCTGAATTGCCGGGGAACAATCGGAATCATAAAAAAAATGTCAATTTTCTTTATCTTTGAAGCCTTGGCGGAGAAACTCTGCCAGAGTTTATTTTTCAACTAATCTAAAACAGCAACATGAAGATGAAAATGTGTTCTGACATGTCTTTTTTACCTAAGACATTCATCCTGGTGATTTTTACTTTTTTCAGTGTGCAGTCTCCTGCCACAGAGAAACCGAAACAAAGCTCCCGTTTTGAAGGTGTCCAAATTGGCACGATCACCTACAGTTACCGCAGTATGCCCGATCAGTCACTGTCGGCTATTTTGGACTACGTGGTCCGGTCAGGGTTAAGCTCAGTCGAATTAATGGGTGGGCCGGTTGAAGTATATGCCGGTGCTCCGCAAGGTAAAGATGCCGGTAAACTGGCAGAGTGGCGGACTTCTGTTTCCATGGACAAATTCAAGGAAGTAAAGAAGCTGTTCCGGAACAAAGGCGTCACTATCGATATCCTGAAACTGGGCGACCCGAAATGGTCGGATGCCGAGATCGATTACGCATTTAACGTCTGTAAAACGCTTGGGGCACGCGGTATTACCATGGAAATTTCGGAAGAAGCGGCACAACGGATGGCGCCATTTGCTGAAAAACACAAGCTGTATGTCATTTTTCATAACCACGGACAACCCGGAAATCCTGATTTTAGCTTTGACAAAGTATTGGCACACGGACCAATGCTGATGCTGAACCTGGATGCAGGTCATTATTTCGGAGCCACAGGCAACGATCCCTGTGTCCTGATCGAACGGCTTCATGACCGTATTGCCAGCATCCACATCAAAGACAAAACCGGACCCAAAGCTGCCGAGCCAAACCAAAATCAGCAGTTTGGCATGGGAGAAACACCTGTGAAAGAAATCCTCCGGCTGGTACAGAAAAACAAATGGCCCATCACTTGCGATATCGAGCTGGAATATTCAATTCCGGATGGCTCAGATGCCGTGAAAGAAGTGACCACTTGCGTGGAATACTGCCGCGCGGCATTGACGAACAAGTAAAACAGCCTTTTGCATTTGTGGCTCCTGAATGGGGCGTCATGATTATTCATATAATATAAAAAATCCTCCCGATCATTGATACGTGAGGATTTTTTATACCATAGAAAAAGGTTTGCTTTCTTAAAAATGTCTGCTGCGGAAATGGCTTATCCCTGTTTCGCTTGTTGCCCGCTGCGAAATATCGGGCGTTCCGGGCAGTGGCGAAACCCAGGACGCTAAAACCCGATATTAAACCTACAGGTACCTGCTTCTTCTGTGCTGAATGTAACGGCGAGTAGGTTTCCCGGCTCCCAGGTGGCAGAACATGTTGCACCTTCGCACGACGCATTCCGGAAAGCATAGCCGTCAGGAACATGAAAACGCGCCGTTAAGGGGAAGGAACCCATTAACCGGATAGAACCTTTCAGACTCCTGGCCGGGCCGTTCCACCGGCAGGCCTCCAGTTCAGCTGCGTTTTGCGCGATGTGGCGGTCGCTCCCGATCCATTGCGGAATGGTTTGCAGCCGGTGAATCACAAAAAGTCGCACCGTGTGAGGCGAAAGTTTCATGCCAAACGACCCTTTCATGATCCCGGCACTTTTCTCCGTCCAGAACTCATACAGCACATATTCCGGATCCGGGTCAATGCCAAGTTCTCCGGCAGTAAATGATAGCTGTGCCGGTTCATTGTCCCAGTTAAATAAGGCAACGACATTGTAGCGGCCCAGGAATTCATTTTTTACGGCCAGGTTCCAGACAGGCAGCATGGAGAAGTGCGGATACAGGCTCATAGGACGCACGTCTGCAACGGGCAGGCATTGTTGCAGCATCTTCATACGCTGATCAGGAAGGCCGGCCAGTTTATCGCCGAAGAAGGTGAGCTGGCCGGGCAGGGCAACAATTGTTGCTGACACTCTGGCTTCTTCGAGGGGCAAATCGCCGACCAGCAACGTGTCCGGGTCGTTGATCAGAACGATATTATGGGTAAAGACCTGATTGATGGTGCATCGCCCCTGGTTAAGCACATTGGCCCATTTTACGGGCTCATTGGGGTGGACAATATCGGCGCCGATACGGGAAGCATCAGCATACAGGGGTTCCGGGCCTGAGGTATGCCCCTGACAGGCCAGGAACACACGGTCCTCACCAATGCCTTCGCGGAAAGCTTTTATACACTGCTCAAACGGATTCGGGCACGAACGATCGTGAAAACGTGACCTGATCTCAGGACGTTCATATAAATGCGCGCAATAGCCATGGCTCCGGCCCGACATGCCGTCGATCTTAAAGAATTCATATCCCCATTCGCGCGAAGCGATGCGGTGGATCTTTTTCAGGTGCTCCCGCGCTTCCGGCACGGTGGGATCGAGCGTATAGCGTCCGTTCCAGGATGAAACAGGCTTCCCGCTTTCATCGTGCAAAAACCAGTTCCGGTGTGCTTCATAAAACTCCTTGTTTCCGGTACCAAAGGGAGCCATCCAAAGCCCGGGACGAAAACCCAGCTTCCGGATATCGTCGGCCAGCTGCCTCATTCCTTTGGGAAACTTGTTTTTGTCCACCTCAAGATCCATATTGTAAAAGTCGCGTACCGGCAAATGGGGCGAATTGCCCTGCCACGACTCGATCGACCAGAATTCACAACCAAATGGCTGCAGAAACTTTTTCCCGATACGTGCTTCAGCAAGGTTATCTTCGGCTGTGGCCTGATCGAAATACGTATTCCACGACATCCAACCGGTGGGAGCTTTCGGACACCGCGTCCGGTTTATGGCGTGATAATAAGGCACATACCTGTTTCTGAAGTATCCGTTCTCAAGTTTGATTGTGAAGACAGCCTCAGACGATTCGCCAATTGCGCCGGCCATTGTAAAAGCGTAGGAGCCGGCGCCAAGTGTAGTGATTCTCAGCGTCGATGCATCCATTTGCAGGAGAGCATCACTTTCCGGAGCAAAGAGCGAATCGTTCAGCAGCGAATCGGCATGACCCGTTCCCAGCGATAATACCCGCTCTCCTTTTTGCGGTCGTGTTTTACAGGCTAAGCTGTCCGGCAAAAAAACCGCTTTTCCGTCAAACGACAGGATACCTGGATAGGCCTGAGCCGTACGGTGGTAAAAGAGAATCTGCACCCGGTCGGCCTGCGGGATGAAGACAATGTATCCCTGTACGTTCGCCTGCAAATCGACCAGCGCATACCGGCCGGTTACCCCATCCCGGGAAGTTGTGATCGTCCATTTCTCCGGGCCCGAAACGAACCCGAGCTTTCCTGAAACGGAAACGGAACCGTTTGTCAGCGACAGAAATGATGTTGCCTCATCAAAATGAACATCCCATCCGGGGAATGCGACTTCGGATCAATTAGTACCTTTTTCATCTGTCCCGGACACGGGAGAAGCCTTAAGGTATTGAATCCCCCCGAAGGAGGTAAGTACTGAACCAAGTGCTGCTTTTCTTAGGAAATCTCTCCGGTTGTCGTTCATTTTCTTTTTTTTCAGCAAGTTATATCAAAAACAACATTTTGCATCACTAAACAGTCAATTCAACACGCTGGATAATATGATCCTGATAAGCTTCGTCAAGCTCCGTGAAGTATCCGCTCCAGCCCCACACCCTGACAATCAAGTTGCGGTGCAATTCGGGATGCTGCTTTGCATGGAGCAACTGGTCCCGGTTAACGGCGTTAATCTGAAGCTGATGCCCCCCGAGGTCCATGTAGGCTTTAACCAGCGATGATACCTTTCGGATGCTCTCGCGGTTCCTGAACACCGTGTCATGCAACTCGAGCGTTAAAGGGCCACCGTTCATGATCTTTTTCATATCAGGTTTTGAGAACGAACGGATCACCGACAAAGGTCCTTTCAGCTTCACATTCAGACTGGGTGAAAAATTGGTCGAAAGCGCTTCCCCTTTCCTGCGTCCGTCGGCCGATGCGCCCAGCTCGTTTGCATGCCATAAATAGTACATCGCACTGCCTGAGCCCGGCCGGAAACATCCGCCACGTTCATTTTTCAGCTCCCCTGCCAATTGTGCAAAGTCGTTTAACAGCTGAATGGCAATGTCATCTGCAAAGTCATCGTCATTCCCCATCTTCGGGGCTTCGTAGCGCAACTTCAGCCAAAGGCTTTCGGCCCCCTCAAAGTTGGAGTCAATTCCCCTGATCAGTTCCGAAGCATTGACCGACCGTTCCTCAAAAATATACTTTTTAATTGCTGCAAGTGAATCGACTGCTGTCGAAATGCCGGTTCCGTGAATGCCATAATTGTTATACCGGGCTCCTGCCGCAACATCCAGGCCCTGTTCAATGCAATTATGCATCAGCAGGGACTGCAGGGGAGCCGGTTCCGTATAGCTGTTTTTCAGGCCCAGTACCAGTGAGTCCAGCTCCAGCTTCATTTCGTATCTGACCTGATCCATAAAGGAACTGAAACTGCAACTGTTTTGAAGATGCTTTTTGACAGCTGTGCCCACAACTTTGGCAAACGACAAAGCTGTGATGTTCGGAATGTCCATCCCTTCGCCGGGAATGATAAATTCCCAGCAGGCTGCCACGACATAGTCCCGGGCATCCTTCAAGGAGTAGCCTGCCGACAGCAAGCCGGGAATCACCACCTCGTCGTTCGAGTACTGAGGAAACCCGAGCCCCTGCCGGGTCAGTTCAGTTCCCAGGTCATAGACTCCAATGGGAGTGGACTTCGTGACACGCAGGTTGATCTTCGGATCGATCAGTTTCAGTTCCAGGCTGGCCTTCAGGCACATTTCCGAAAGCAGATTAAAAGCATCATTCCCGTTTTCATCCACTCCTCCAAGCACCATGCTTTGCCCGTTATCACCCTGCTGCATGCCGGGATATAAATCACTGTCCTTATTGAAGGAAATGAAAAATTCCTCCAGCAGCTCTATCGCCGCATCATAGTCGAGCAGGCCCGAACTGAGATCATGATCCAGGTACTTTAGCATATACTGATCGAAACGCCCAACCGTATTGTGGTAATTTCCCGAAGCCCAGAGCGAAAAATGAAGGATCCTGAAAAACTGAAGGGCTTCATGAAA
>JBDKTZ010000035.1:0-17393 GCA_039679975.1 Prolixibacteraceae bacterium | reverse complement strand
TTTGTCTTCGCATGGCCGACTGCCGAAATTGCGGTAATGGGTCCCGAAGGGGCAGCCAATATCGTATTCCGGAAAGAAATTGCAGAAGCCGAAGATCCTGATACCATGCGCCAGCAAAAGATACAGGAATATAAAGATAAATTCGCTAATCCCTATGTTGCTGCAGCTCAAGGCTATATAGACGAGGTCATTGAACCGGAAGAAACCCGGAAAATGCTGCTTCATGCCTTACAGGTCTCAGCAAACAAATCTATTTCGGGGCCGTCCAAAAAACACGGGATCCCGCCGTTTTAGCGGAAAATAGTATCTTGTATCAAGATACAAGACCGAAGACAGGACGCCGGGAAACTAACGTAGCAACGGAACCCTGAAACTTCTGATTAATTCTGTTATTTTTAAAATTCTAATATTGGTATAATGGCTGAAGAAAAAGTTGAAACAATCATCGTACACAGTGCTGTATACCGGACAGAATACACCAATAAATACAGGAACCGCGTCAGATGGGAGAAACCTGATAGCAATCAGATCCTCTCATTCATGCCGGGAACGATTATTGATGTTTTTGTAAAACCAGGAGACACACTCAAAAAGGAAGATCCCCTTCTGGTCCTGGAAGCAATGAAAATGCACAATAATATGCTGATGCCGTTTGATGGCAAAATTGTTTCCGTTCATGTTAAACCGGGAGATAAAATTCCCAAAAAATATGTCATGCTTGAAGTAAAAGCGATATAAACAAAAAAGGGTTTTCAAACCCTTTTTTGTTATGCTACAATCGTTGCCTGTAAATTTGATAATTGTCCGAAAAAGCTTTTTCCAGTCCTTTCTTCTCCGAGCGGAACAAACCATAAACCGATGAACCGCTGCCCGACATCAGTGCAAACGACGCTCCCTGATCGTAGAGGGTCTGCTTGATGTGGCCCACCTCCGGGTACTCTTCAAAAACATATTTTTCAAACTGATTGAGGATATTTCCTTTCCATTTATTCACCGGAAACCCGATTAATCCTTTCAGAGATAAACGGCTTCCGTGCGGGGTAATACGTTGATACGCCTCTGCTGTTGAAATATGAACCGGCGGCTTCACCAGTATTAAAAAATAGTCCTGAAGATTGATCTTTACCTCCTCCATTACTTCTCCCCTCCCAGTCGCAAAAACAGGCTTCCCCTGAATAAAAAACGGACAGTCGCTCCCCAGCATCAGCGCATATTTCATCAGTTTCACCCGGCTTATCTTCAGACGAAAAAGCTCATTCAGTAAAAGGAGCATACAGGCAGCATCAGACGATCCGCCTCCCAAACCTGCCCCGGTAGGTATATTCTTGTGAAGATGAATGCGTACCGGAGGAATTTTATAGTCTGCTTTTAAAAGCTCATAGGCCCGAACAACAAGATTTTTCTCAGGATCACCCTCCACATCCAAACCGCTCATCTGAAATTCATCATGGTCTGCTTCAATCACCTCAAGTGCGTCCCGAAGCTGCACCGGGTAAAAAATAGTTTGCAGGTTATGGAAACCATCGGCTCTTTTTCCCGTAACCTGCAAACCGATGTTAATCTTTGAAATTGGATAAGTAATCATAAATAGTGATAAGTTTATCCAAATTTAAAAAAAGATAATCAATAAATTACACATTATTGATAAGATTCTATCAGGTCGCACGTGCAGATCAGATTTCTGTCCCCGTAAGCATCGTCAATCCGCCCAACAGGAGGCCAGAATTTGTTTTCTTTCAGCCAGGGCAATGGAAATGCTGCCTGCCCGCGGCTATAGCTGTGCTGCCATTCGTCGGAGATTACCGTTTGAGCCGTATGAGGAGCATTTTTCAATGGGTTATCTGTTTTGTCCAGCTTTCCATCCATAATGTCCTGGATTTCCTGCCTGATCCGGATCATGGCTTTTATAAAACGGTCAAGTTCCTGCTTCGATTCACTTTCCGTGGGTTCAATCATCAGCGTTCCGTGGACCGGGAACGACAAAGTGGGCGCATGAAAACCATAGTCCATCAAACGCTTCGCGATGTCGCCCTCAGTAACTCCCGATTCAGCCTTCAAATGCCTGCAGTCCAGTATCATCTCATGAGCAACCCGCCCGTTTTCACCGGTATAGAGCACGCCATAGCTATCCTCCAATGAACTGGCTATATAATTGGCATTGAGGATAGCCATCTCGGTGGCTTTTTTCAAACCATCAGCGCCAAGCATTTTGATATATCCATACGTGATCGGTAACACGGAGGCGCTGCCCCAGGGAGCTGCCGACACAGCTGTAATGCCAATATGACCGTTATTCATAACAGGATGTGAAGGAAGAAAGTTAACGAGGTGCTCCGCTGCAGCAATTGGCCCCACACCGGGCCCCCCACCGCCATGAGGAATGGCAAAGGTTTTATGCAAGTTCAAATGGCAGATATCAGCACCCAGCCGTCTTGGATTTGTCAGCCCCACCTGGGCGTTCATATTGGCACCGTCCATATATACCTGCCCCCCGTTTTCATGGATAATACGGCACATTTCAACCACCGACGATTCGAAAACACCATGCGTAGACGGATAAGTGATCATGAAAGCAGCCAGGGTATCTTTATATTCTTCGGCCTTTTTCCTCAGCGCGTCCACATCAATATTCCCCTTCTCATCGCAGGGCACAACAATCACGTTCATACCTGCCATCACCGCACTTGCGGGGTTGGTGCCATGAGCCGATGAAGGAATCAATACCACATTGCGCTTATCATCACCCCGGCTCAGGTGATAAGCCCTGATCACCATCAATCCGGCATATTCTCCGGCAGCGCCCGAGTTAGGCTGAAGGCTGACATCTGCAAAACCGGTAATTTCTGAAAGATCACGACGAAGTTCCTCCATCATTTCCTGATATCCCCGGGCCTGATTCTTTGGAACAAACGGGTGAATACCATTAAATTCAATCCAGCTTAACGGAAACATCTCTGTGGCAGCATTCAGTTTCATGGTGCACGATCCGAGCGGGATCATCGAGTGTGTCAGCGAAATGTCCTTGTGTTCCAAGCGCTTGATATAACGGAGCATTTCCGTTTCCGACCGGTACTTTTTGAACACCTCCTGCTGCATGTAAGAAGAGGTACGCAGTTTGTCAGCACCAAGCGCATCTGCCTCCGGGTATGATTTGATCTTTGGGTAAGGTTTATTAGCCGCCTT
This sequence comes from Prolixibacteraceae bacterium, assembly GCA_039679975.1. GTDB lineage: Bacteria > Bacteroidota > Bacteroidia > Bacteroidales > Prolixibacteraceae > JBCFBK01. Next base: position 14,210 of record JBDKTZ010000035.1, on the reverse strand, counting down.
GGCAAAGACTTCAATGATCCAGTTAATATCATCGAGATTCGTCGTTTCATCAATGCTCAACCCAACCTCTCCGTTTTCAAAATAACGAAAATTCATTTCCAGTTCGAGCGACAACCATTCAATATCCTCGCATTTCACGTATTTAGGCAATACAAAACGGATCGTGTCGAAATAATCCCGGTTAAGCTGTTCATAGCCCAGCGCTGTGATTTCCTTCTCCAGCAGCGCTGCAATACGATGGATACGCTCCGCGATTTGTTTAATTCCGTCCGCTCCGTGATAGACTCCGTAAAATCCGGCCATATTGGCCAGCAAAGCCTGAGCCGTACAAATATTGGAAGTTGCCCGTTCACGCTTGATATGCTGCTCGCGGGTTTGTAACGCCATCCGCAACGCCCTGTTCCCATACTGATCTTTAGAGATTCCGATGATCCGGCCGGGTATACTCCTTTTAAATTCTTCCCTCGACGCGAAGAAGGCTGCGTGAGGGCCGCCGTATCCCATGGGTATCCCAAAACGCTGTGAATTCCCGAATACGATATCGGCTCCCCATTCCCCCGGTGGAACAAGGATTGCCAACGACAATAAATCGGCAGCTACAGCCAGTTTAGAATCTGCTGCATGAGCCCGTTCGGCAATTTCAGCATAAGACGGAACTTCCCCGTTCGAGTTCGGATATTGTACAATTGCTCCGATCACCCGATCGGTAAAATCAAAGTCTGACGCGTCGGTTACCTTCAGTTCCATAGCAAGCGGCACAGCTCGCGTTTTAAGCACATCCAGCGTTTGCGGCCAAATAAAACGATCGACCAATATCACATTAGCGCCTTCCTGCTCCTTTTTCCGGGAACGTGCATGATACATCATGATCATGGCTTCTGCAGCAGCAGTTGCTTCATCCAGCAGTGAGGCATTGGCAAGATCCATCGCCGTCAGTTCGCATACCATGGTCTGATAGTTCAATAAAGCCTCAAGCCGGCCTTGGGAAATTTCAGCCTGATAAGGGGTATAAGAAGTATACCAAACCGGATTTTCCAACACATTCCGGAGTATAACCGCCGGAGTGATCGTGTCGTAATAGCCCATTCCAATATAGGTGTTGAATACCTTATTTTTTTTGGCCAGCGCCAATATTTTTCTGTAGTATTGTCTCTCGGTCAAGCCATCTTCCAGTTGTAACGGCTTCTCCAGCCTGATCGTTGCAGGAATGGTCTGATCAATCAGTTCATCCAGGGAATCTGCACCAATTTTGGCCAGCATGTCCTTGATCTCATATTCTCTCGGCCCGATGTGACGGGTCACAAATTTATCACTTGCCATGTCTCTGTTACTTAATTGTATAACTATTGATCTATAATGGTTATTTGAACTCTTAAGATTCCGTTCTCCTTTTCCTCTTCTACCCTGCCAGAAACGGGTTGGTCCTCTTTTCCGCGCCAATCGTAGTCTCCGGTCCGTGCCCGCAGTATACAATAGTTTCATCGGGCAGAATGAGCAATTTGTCCTTAATATGACTGATCAGCTGTTCAAGATTCCCTTTCGGCAAGTCGGTCCTTCCGATGCTTCCCCTGAAAAGGACATCACCTGCCAGGATAAATCCTTGTATGGGATCATAAAAGACCAGACTTCCCGGCGCATGCCCGGGTACATGAAGGATTTCCATCGATGAATTACCAAAGCTGAGACGCTCGCCTTCACCGATCCATTCGTCAGGCAAATCAACCGGTTCCATGGGCACACCAAAAACATCACCCTGCACAACTGCCCGCTCGATCAAAAATTCATCATCCTTGTGTGCTAAAAAAGGAATTCTGTATGTTAACCGGCAGAAAGTAATACCCAGGATATGGTCAAAATGACAGTGGGTATTGACCAGTTTCACCGGACGAAGCTTCATCTCACGAATAAAACGAGTCAGCTCCTCCTGTTCATAGTTAAAGTAACAACCGGCATCAATGATTACACAATCACTGGTTTCATCATACAAAATATACGTGTTTTCCTGAAGGGGATTAAAAGTGAATTTCTTTACGTTTATCATCGAGCTGCTATTTTTCCGTTCCCTTTAACATGGGAACAAATATAAAAGTTCCGTGTGTTTCTTTTTTAAAGTCTTCTTCACCAGTCCGAATAATCACATTCATGATCTGCTTTTCGGAGGGACCTAAGGGAATCACCATGCGTCCGCCTACCCGCAATTGGCTGATCAGATCATCCGGGATGAACGGGGCGCCCGCTGTTACAATGATCTTGTCAAAAGGCCCATAAGTAGGTAGTCCCTTGTAACCATCACCATAGAAAAACTTTGGGTAATACCCCAATTCCGGCAAAAGCTGCTGAACCTTAAGATACAATTCCTTCTGTCTTTCAATGGTATACACATTGGCACCCAGCTCCAGCAACACCGCAGTCTGGTATCCCGAACCGGTTCCGATCTCCAGTACCTTATCGTTCGGCTCTATCTGCAGGAGCATGGTTTGAAATGCAACGGTGTAAGGTTGGGAAATGGTCTGCCCTGCCCCAATTGGAAAAGCCTGGTCCTTGTAGGCAAACTGGATAAAACTGCTATCCATGAATAAATGCCTTGGAATCCTGGCAATAGCATCCAGCACTTTCTGGTCCTTAATACCCTTTATCCGAAGACCATCAACCAATCTCTTTCTCAAGCCCTGGTGTCTTAAACTGTCAAGGGAGTCCATCTCATTATTTTTTTTGTAAATTTAGTTTAAAAAGCACTTTGATGTATTGATTTAAAATGACATTATCAACAATCAACGTTGAAAAATTCTGACTACTAAAAGCTTTAAAATAACAATTTATTTTTAATTTGCAACTATGATCAGGACAGGGATACTTTCGGATAAACATTCCGGTTCAGAACCGGTTCAGCTACTCTCGCTTTTTAAAGAGCTTAAAGTGACATCTGTCCTATTTGATTGTGAAAACTCAACTACCGGATACAGTTCCGGAATAGAAGAAGTGATCCAATCAGCCGACATTATTTATCTTGATTTGCCTGTACTTTCAGCCGAACAGATCAAAATGGCATACCGCAGCAGTAAGCATATTTTTTTCAGAAGGATGCCACAGCTAACCATTGATGAGACCAGTGAACTGATTAATTTGGAAAGTGAAGCCGGCTGTATCACTCAAATTTTTCATCCGCATTTATTCCTTCCCGGAAATCTGTCCTTATTCCGGCATTTACAAATCCCGTTGCTTGTGAATATCCGTCTTTGGTCAAATCCTGTTTTGGAACTTAGCAATCAGCTTCGGTCAGTGTTTTTAATACTGGCCCTTCTGGATAAAAGTTCGCTGAAGAAACTTGATGTAAATACGCTGGAAGGAGATCATCACTCCTACGTACTGGATATTCGTCTTTCTTATTCATCAGGATCAGTTGCCCGAATAATTTTTTCCACTCATTTTCAAGAAGATCAGTCGGTGCTTGAACTTTTTCAAATAAGTAAACCGATTATTTCATTACCCGTGCATCCGCTTAATCAAAACTTGCAAGTATTATCAGAGCAAGAGGCCTTAAAGGAATTTTTAAAGGCCGTCACATTCCAGCCGGCTTTACTTATTTCACTCAATGAATACCTCCAGGCTCAGCTCATCATGCAAAAGATCCATGAAAAGCTGAAATTGCGGGGAAGTTTACTCCTGAAATAGAAATCAGATGACTCCCATTTCAATGAAAAAGATGACTTCTTCGATAACCCGGTCTTCGGTTGCCGCGTCGTATTCATCCTTCAGGTTATTTCCAAAAACTTTTGCCACTCCCTGCCAGAAAAAGGCCGTCAGTCCTCCTTTTACATCTTTTATTAACTCATAAGAGGTATGATGTGTTTCACGGTCAATTAGCTTAATCAGTATCCTTCCCTCTGAAAGAGAAAGCTTTTTCAATTGCGGACCATATTCGTCAAACAACTCCTTCTCCACCTGTTTCACGTACTGTCTTCGTTTTTTCGGATCTTTGGTATGCATATAAAAGGCATCATATTCCTGAAGCAATAAAGCTGCTTTCTGTGCAAAAGGATACACCTTCTTTACCTTCCTGGCCAGTCGCCAGTATCTCCGTACATCCTGATGGGACTTAAAGTGACGTGGTGTAACGAGCACCGGTTTGATATAGATATGCGGTATGGTATCCCCTTCCGCGGTCACAATTCTCCCCACAGGTACAGAATTATTGATCTGAGCCATACTCTCTTTCGGTATAAAAAAGCTTATCCCGGCTATCAGAACAAATAAACGAATCAACCACATACTTTTTGATACTGGTTACTCACTCTTCATTTTATTATCTTTGCAAAGATACGCAAAGAGGGATAACCTATGAACAAAAAAATGAATGTAAATATCACCTCTGAGTTCGGAAAGCTCGAAGGTGTAATTATTCATACACCGGCATTGGAAGTAGAAGAAATGACTCCCGAAACAGCGAAAAGAGCCTTATACAGTGATATTCTTAATCTGTCAGTAGCCCGGGAAGAATACAGCCAATTGAAAGAAGTACTGGACATGGTGGCTAATTGTCTGGAGGTGACTGATTTATTGACCGATGTCCTTAATAATGAAAACATTAAACACAAGCTACTGTGTGATATTTGTACACAGGAAAATGCGACCGATATTTTAGAGGGACTCAGCGAACTGAGCACAAAGGAACTGGCTCGGCAACTCATACAGGGTGTCCCTATTAATCGTAACAATCTGACCCGTTACCTGAGCCAGGAGCGATTCAGTCTTTGGCCTCTGCACAATTTTCTATTTACCCGTGATGCTGCTATGACCTGCCGCGACGAAGTAATCATCGGGAAAATGGCAAACAGGGTCAGAGCGAGAGAAGCGTTGATCATGGAGGCGATTTTCAACCACCATCCGCTGATACAGGCCGGCACAATTAATTATAAGAATCCCTACAATGCAGAAGCAGGACTGACCATTGAAGGAGGTGATTTCCTGGTGGCACGGGAAGATGTCCTGATCATCGGCACAGGAATCCGAACCACCACGCAAGGCATTGATTTTGTCCTCGAAAAAATAAAGACAAGAAGAGAAAAAGTTCAGCATATACTGGTTCAGGAACTCCCTGAAAGCCCTGAATCGTTTATCCATTTGGATATGGTTTTCACACTTCTCGACAGGGATACCTGTATGGTTTACGAACCATTAATCATTCGTACCAGCCGATTTCATACGATCCATATGAAAGTGGAAAACGGAGAAGTCACCCAAATCACGGAAGAGGAAAATCTTCTTAAAGGACTGGAAAAGCTGAACATGTCGCTAAAACCGCTTTATTGCGGGGGACGGAAGGATTTATGGATACAGGAGCGTGAACAATGGCACAGCGGAGCTAATTTTTTTGCCATCGCCCCAGGCCAGGTGATCGGCTATGAACGCAATGTCAATACCATTGATGAGCTGAGTCAGAACGGTTTTGACATCATAAGGGCCAGGGATGTGATCAACGGTACTGCTGAAATACCGGAGAATAAGAAATGTGTAATTACCATTGCCGGTTCAGAACTGGCCCGCGGAGGAGGTGGAGCCCGATGCATGACAATGCCCTTTCGCAGAAAAGCAGTGGACTGGTAAAAATACAACCATGCGAAAATTAAGAACCCACGAACTAAACAGACTGGAACCCGCGCAGTATAAAGAGGCAGTAAAGATCCCTCTCATTGTAGCGCTCGATCATGTACGAAGCAGCAACAATATCGGATCCATCTTCCGAACCTGCGATGCGTTACTGGTTCAATCCCTTTATTTATGCGGCATAACGGCTGTCCCGCCAAACAAAGATATTCATAAAACCGCGCTCAATGCCGAAAAATGGGTCGACTGGAAATACTTTGAACACACCGAAGATGCCGTGGCCTCATTAAAGGCAAATGGATTCTCGGTATTTGCTATTGAACAGATCGACACGAGTATCATGCTTCCCAACTTTAAGCCGCGAAAAAATGAAAAACTTGCGTTGATCTTTGGCAACGAGGTAAAAGGAGTTCAGCAAAAAGTGATTGACTTGTGCGATGGAGCCATCGAGATCCCTCAATTTGGCACCAAACATTCATTTAATGTGTCGGTCAGTGCAGGAATTGTATTGTGGGATATTGTCAATAAAATAAAAGAGAGGCTCGTTTAAGCCTCTCTTTTATTTTAAATTCTATTCAGAATCTTACTTGACAAGTTCTTTGAATCTGGTATCTCCAAAATATTTCGCAAATTCCAGATCAGTAGCAGCTTTCGCTTTCAGTTCAGGTTTCATTTTAACTGCTTTTTCGAGGCTCTCGTACATCAGGTTCTCCTTGGCTGTACGGGCACCCACAACAGCTTTGAAGTATTCAGTCATGTAGCAACCTTCCCATGTGCAGCTTTCAAGCGATTTCAAAGCGCCATTGTTGTCGCCGGCGAGGATCTTAGCCAATCCTGCATTTGGAGAATCAGAATTACCTAATAACTGAACGGCTTTGTCATACTCACCTTTCTTAATCGCTACAATACCCAGGTTGTAGTTCACTTCTTCACCAGCACCTGATGCAGCACCAAACAATGCTTCAGCAGCATTAACATCGTTCGCGGCCAGAGCACAAACACCCAAATTATTCTTGATGATTGGCTCATCATTTTTCAGACTTTCAGCTTTTTCAAACAAGGGTTTGGCATCACCGAATTTTCCTTGTTGTGCCAACACCATACCGGCATTGTTGTAACCTCTCCAGTCATCAGGATAAACTTTCTGGAAAGAATTGTAGATTTTCATCTGTTTATTCTTGTCCGTTGTCAAAGTAGCGGCATAAAGCAACTCTGCAGGATTTAATGCTGCAGGATTTGATTCAGCTAATGCGGCGATTTCTTCATCGGTTTTACCAATCAGGTCAACATTTGTTGTGATTTTAGCCCGACGCAATCTTGGAAGAATATCTTCTGCAACAACAGTAAAAGCCTGAGAAAGATTCTTGATCTCGCGTTCGCGTACTTCAGGATCTGAATACATCGAAAGAACACGCAGAATCAACTCTTTATCCTGGATATTCGACTCCTGCATCATTTCCTGGAAACCTTCCCAGTCTTCAGGAGTAAATTTGGTATTTAACTGAGCTTCAACAGCTTCTTTTTTGAACTCTTTTTGCAGATAATTGCTTGATGTTCCGCTGCGTTTTTCCGAAAGTCTGGTATTTAAATCAAGAGCTCCATCGGGAGAGGCATATGCAGAAACTTCAACACCTTTCAGTTCTTTTCGTTCAGCTTCAAAAGCATCTTTCGTATATTGTTTCAGTTTCTGGATATCTTCAGCGCTTAATTCGGTCTTACGAATTTCAGCACTGTTGATCAGGTAATGGATATCGGCTGTGAAATGATCAGGTACAATGCGCTGAAAAGCGTCAATATACGGATCATAGATACCAGTTGTATTTTTTTCGCGTTGTACGCCAATAATTGCTTGTGGGAAATTAACAACCATCGATGAGGTTGCAAGAACACCATCAGCGACCTTAATCGGATCAAAGTCCAGGCTTTTGGCACCCTTTGATGCAGTAATACGGATCTCAAGATCAGAAAGACGCATATCGTCTTTATAATCGGCAGCATCTTTGTAAGTGAAATTTCCACCATTTTCGTAACTGATCACCTTATTGTTGTCACCAACTTTCTCTCCCTGAACAGTTACAGACTCATATGGCGTTTCACCATTAGCATATTTCAATACAGGAGTTGCAACTAAAGTTGCCTTTTTGTTAAAATATTTGGCAGGGAATTGTCCGTCAATGGCTACGTCGACTTTTCCGCCATGGGCTTCAAGGATTTCAGGAGTTACCTGAAATTTAATCTGGTCTGCATTCTTCTTCATTTTCTTAAGACCAGCGCAGCCTGACATGAATAAGGCCGCAAAAATAATGATCGCTAGAGGTTTTAAGTTAATTTTCTTCATCTTAACAGCATTAAATATGAGTTTGTAAATCTAATCGTTTTTCGCACATACAAAAATAGCAATGTTTTAACGATTAGAAAGAAATAAGTTTTTTTTTTGCCTCAGATAATCCGGTTTACGCCAGGTGTATAATCATAATCGAACAGGTACCCGATCAAGGTCTTGTAATGTTCGTTATTTTCCACAAAATTCAGATCAGTTGTATCAATCAGCAGAACAGGAAATTCATCCACATACTTAATAAAACGGAAGTATCCCTCACTTATTTTCTCCAGGTATTGTGCCGTAATGTTTTTCTCATACCATCGATTTCTTTTATGAATATTTTTCAGCAATATCTCTGTATCGGCATGCAAATAAACATATAGGTCAGGTTTAGGTAATTTTTCATAAATAATATCAAAAAACCTCCGATACAACCGAAATTCATCATCGGTCAGGGTATTTTGGGCAAATATCAATGACTTTGCATAATAATAATCTGAAACCAGAAATGAGCTAAATAGTTCAAATTCATTTAGATTTTTTTTCAGCTGATTATACCGGTCAGCCAAAAAGGACATTTCAAGAGGGAAGGCATACCTTCTCTGATCCTCATAAAACCTGGGAAGAAAAGGATTGTCCTTGAACCGCTCCAACAACGCCCGTGCGCCAAAGTCTCTGGCAATCATTTTTACCAGTGAAGTTTTCCCTGCGCCGATATTTCCTTCAATAACCAGATAATTGATCTTCATAAAAAATCCCGGGAAGCTTTTTGTCCCGGGAATTAAAATTACAAATTTTTAAGCAGAATCCGTTTCCAATGATCCCGCCGGATTAGCTCCTCATCCCTAAATGATAAAAGACAAACGACCACACATCTGTGTATTCATCAATGATCTTTGTTGTTGGTTTTCCTCCTCCATGGCCGGCTTTTGTGTCAATACGGATCAGCACAGGCAACTCTCCGGCCTGATACTCCTGTAAGCGGGCAATGTATTTGAACGAATGGGCAGGTACCACCCGGTCGTCATGATCGGCTGTGGTAACAAGTACCGCCGGGTACTTCACACCCGGTCTAATATTGTGATAAGGAGAATATCCATACAGGTAGTCAAACATTTCCTTGCTGTCGTCACTGGTCCCATAATCTCCGGCCCAGGCCCATCCAATTGTAAATTTATGGAAACGCAACATATCCATGACCCCGACAGCAGGCAACGCCACTTTAAAAAGGTCGGGTCTCTGATTTATTACCGCTCCTATCAAAAGACCACCGTTTGACCCTCCCATAATAGCCAGTTTTTCGCTGTTCGTATATTTCGAATTGATCAGATACTCGGCAGCGCCAATAAAATCGTCAAACACATTTTGCTTTTGGAGCTTGGTCCCGGCAACATGCCACTCTTCTCCATATTCTCCGCCGCCACGAAGATTGGCAAGTGCAAATATGCCTCCCCTCTCCAGAAAGACCATACGCACAGATGAAAAAGAAGGGGTGAGGCTGATATTAAAGCCCCCGTATCCATACAATAAGGTAGGATTTTTGCCATTTAGCTCAATTCCTTTCTTATATACAATGAAGATGGGCACCTTCGTACCGTCTTTGGAAGCATAAAATTCCTGTTTAACAACGAAATCATCAGGATTAAAGCTGACATCGGGCCGAAAATAGAGTTTACTTTGCTTTTCGTTCAAGCTGTATTGGTAAATTTCGCCGGGAGTATTGAAAGAAGTATAACTAAAAAATGCCACGGCGTCGTCTTTCTCTCCGGAGAACGAGTCAACGCTCCCTACACCCGGCAAATCGATGGTATATTCAAATGTTCCGTCATACGCATAGACGTCCACTTCACTTCGGGCGTCTTTCATATACCCGGTAACAAGTTTTCCGCCGGCAAACGCAGCCCATTGCAATACGTTGTCCTTTTCAGGAATGATCTCAGTCCAGCCGGCCTCTTCAGGATGATTAATATTAATCTTGACCAGCCTGTACTTTGGAGCTTTATAGTTGGTCAGGATAAAGAGATCATCGCCTACGTTGTCCACAACATTAAATTCGTAATCGAAACTTTCCATCAGTGGGACGAACCCGGCTCCCTTAACAGCCATATCTTTCACCGAAAGTGCATTTCCGTTAGTAGCCTCGCTGATGGAAAGGATTAAAAACCGTTTATCGTCAGTAAGTCCTGCTCCAAACATCCGCTTAGGCTTTTCACGGTCTTCCATGATCAATTGATCTTCCTTCTGTGGCGTTCCCAGTTTATGATAGTATACTTTTTGATATTCATTCGATTTTGAAAGTTCACTTCCCTTTTCAGGCTGATCATAAGCGCTGTAAAAGAAACCGCCGTTGTACCACCCAAGGCCTGAAAACTTCACCCAAACAAGATGGTCATCAAGCATGACACCGGTTTGAACATCTTTTACAAAAATTTCATTCCAGTCCGAACCTGAACGGGCGATTTTGTATACCAGGTATTTTGCATCGTCAGACAACTCAATGCCTGATAAGGCAACCGTTCCGTCTTCCGATAAAGTGTTCGGGTCGAGAAGAACCTCGGGATCACCATTCAGGGAATCGGTCATGTACAGCACACTTTGATTCTGCAATCCATTATTCTTAAAGAAGAAGTATTTACCTGCCTCCTTAAAAGGGTTTCCGCATTTCGGATAATCCATCAGGCTGGTCAGCCTTTGACGCAGTTCCTCCCGTCCGGGCAGAGCTTCCAGATAGCCGAAAGTCAGTTCATTCTGAGCCGCAACCCATTCTGCGGTCTCACTGGAAGTATCATTTTCCAGCCATCTGTAAGGATCTTCAACTTCAATGTTAAAGTAAGTATCCTTCACATCAGTCTTTTTTGTGAGCGGATATTTCATTGATTCGGAACAGGAACACATAAATATGAGCAATAAAAAATAAGTTAAACGTTTCATTTCTGTATATTTATGATTTTTGTAATCAGAAAATGCTTTCAATTAGTATCACAAATAAACAATAAATTACAAAATTTTATTTGTTTCCCGGATTGTACGGTCTTTTTTCCCTCCAACAACCTGCCCGCTTATCACGCCTGCAGCAAATGCAGGCGCAAAGAAGTACCATACGTCTGTTGCGGGAGAGAACAGATAAGCAAGAAAAGCGACCCCAAGCAGACAAACGGTAAAGAAGAAGGAATACCGGTAAGTGAAATAGTAGGCCGGAAAAAAACCATGTTCCTTTCTCATATGATCGCTCATCCGTGACTGAAGCCGGTCCAGCTCTTTTCGCTCCCGGCCGGGTTCCCCCACTGCTTTCACCAGCAAATCACGTTGCTTATCCATTTCAAGCCGGAAAAAATGACATTCCCTGCATGAAGAAGCGAGATCTCCTATTTTTTCCGCCATACTCAGATACTCATCAATTCTGAAAAACCTCAGATCGCTGCGTCTGTGTCCTTTCAACTTCCGGACCACATCCTGTTCAAAGTCAACATACCAGTCGTTCATCCTATTCCTTAAAAAAAATGCCCGGCAAACGGGCATTCATTATTTTTTGATCATTACCTTCTTGAACGGTCGTCATGCCGGCCGCGATTGTCATGGCGGTCACGGTTGTCCCGGCGGTCGCCATCATCCCTTCTTGGCGGACGGTTTTCCCGTTCGGGGCGTTCCACATAGCCTTCAGGCTTTGGAAGAAGCGCCTTCCGGGAAAGCCGAAGCTTATTATCGCGGTCAATATCCAGAAGTTTTACTTCAACTTCTTCACCAACCTTCAACACATCTTCCACATTCTGTACACGTTCCCAACTTATTTCAGAGACGTGCAGCAGACCTTCCTTACCGGGAAGGATCTCAACAAAAGCGCCAAAAGTGGTAATCGACTTAATCTTGCCTTTATAGATCTCACCCTTTTCAGGCAGTGCGATAATCCTCTTGATCCGCTCCTTCGCGGCATCCAGGGCATCTTTATTCAGACCGGAGATTTCCACATAACCAAAATCGTCTTTTTCTTCAATCACAATAGTGGTTTTTGTCTCTTCCTGCAGTTTCTGAATATTCTTTCCTCCGGGGCCAATAATAGGTCCAATCATTTCCTTTGGAATCAGAACGGTTTCAACGCGCGGAACATTGGGTTTAAACTCCGGACGCGGCTCAGAGATCACTTCCAGTATTTTACCTAAAATGTGTTCGCGTCCCTGCTTTGCCTGCTGAAGTGCCTGAGCCATCACTTCATAAGATAGCCCGTCAACCTTGATATCCATCTGAGTTGCGGTAATCCCCTTTTCTGTCCCGGTCACTTTAAAGTCCATATCCCCGAGATGATCTTCATCACCCAGAATATCGGAAAGTACGGCGTATTTATCTGATCCCTTATCGGTGATCAGTCCCATCGCGATACCGGAGACAGGACGTTTCATCTTCAGACCTGCATCGAGCATAGCCATTGTTCCGGCACAAACGGTTGCCATTGACGATGAGCCGTTCGATTCCAGAATATCGGAAACAACACGTATAACGTAAGGAAAATCTTCCGGGATCATCCGCTTCAGTGCACGGTAAGCCAGGTTGCCGTGACCAATTTCACGACGGCTTAATCCTCTTGGTGTTTTTGCTTCGCCTACACAGAAAGGAGGAAAGTTATAATGCAAAAGAAATTTTTCAGTTCCCTGCACGGTTACGCCGTCGATGATCTTTTCATTCAGTTTCGTCCCCAACGTGACTGACGAAAGGGATTGGGTTTCACCACGGGTAAAAATGGATGAACCATGAGAACCGGGAAGATAATCGACTTCCCCCCAGATAGGACGGATTTGTGTGGTAGTACGGCCATCCAACCGGATACCTTCGTCAAGGATCATGCGACGCATAGCTTCCTTTTCCACATCGTGATAATACTTTCTGATCAGTTTTTCATCCCGCACCAGGTCAATTTCATCATTCCCTTCGTTTGATTCCCGGTAGGATTCGACATACTGATCAACAATTTCACTGAACATCTGCATCCGGAGCTGCTTGTCTGCCAACCGTTGGGTGGCCACATGGTAACACTTTTCATACAGGTCAGCCTTCACTTTTTCACGGATAGCTTCGTCGTTCACTTCATGGCAATAGGTGCGTTTTACCACACCAACCTCGGCAGCCAGTTCCTCCTGTGCCTTGCAGTGAATACGGATCGCGTCATGGGCGAATTTAATGGCTTCGAGCATATCCTCTTCGCTTACTTCGTTCATTTCGCCTTCAACCATCATAATATTGTCGTACGAAGCGCCAACCATAATATCGATATCTGAATCTTTCAGTTGGGAAGCGCTCGGATTAAGAATCAACCTGCCGTCGATCCGTCCCACGCGAACCTCCGAGATTGGGCATTCAAAAGGTACGTCCGATACCTGAATGGCCGCAGAAGCCGCCAACCCTGCTAAAGCGTCGGGCATCACATTGTCATCTGAAGAAATCAGGCTGATCATGACCGCAGTCTCCGCATGATAATCGGCCGGAAATAAAGGACGTAAAGCACGGTCAACCAACCGGGCGATCAGGATCTCTTCGTCCGATGGACGGGATTCTCTTTTCAAAAAACCACCAGGGAAACGACCGGCTGCCGAAAACTTCTCACGGTAGTCGACTGAAACCGGCATAAAATCAACATCTTCATTTGCCTCTTTAGCCGACACGACTGTGGCCAGCAACATGGTATCGCCCAACCTGACAACCACAGCACCATCGGCTTGCTTAGCCAAACGTCCTGTCTCAATTGTGATCGCGCGTCCGTCACCAAGGTCAATTGTCTTAATAATTGCTTGATTCATAAAAAAATAGAACTAATAATTTAATAATTACAGTATGTTTCGTCCGTGGTGGGATATCAAAAATAATAAAAGGCAATGAATTCATTGCCTTTTATTTTAAATAATTTATCGGCGTAACCCGAGCTCTTTCACAATGCTTCGATATCGTTCAATATCATTCTTTGCCAGGTAGTCCAGTAATCGGCGGCGTTTGCCCACAAGACTGACCAAAGCCCTCTGGGTACTGAAATCTTTTTTATTCTTTTTCAGATGTTCCGTTAAATGAACAATGCGGAATGTAAATAAGGCGATCTGCCCTTCAGAAGAACCGGTGTCGGTTACACTTTTCCCATGTTTCTCAAAAATTTCTTTTTTTACTTCAGACGTTAAATACATATTTCTTTACTTTTAAACGTGATACAATGTTTAAGCCGCAGCATTGCGCTAAATAACAACAGCTTAAAATTAATTTTCTGAAAATCTGCGCAAAAGTAATAAGATTATTTGAATTTCACCAG
>JBDKTZ010000510.1:0-3379 GCA_039679975.1 Prolixibacteraceae bacterium | reverse complement strand
CTTCATGCCCGTCGGGGTAGGCCCGCACATTGAATGAAGTTCCGAGCACCTCGATGGTTTGCCCTTCCACTTCGACCCGGAACGGATGGGTGGCATCCTTCGCCACTTCAAAGAAAGCTTCGCCGCTAAGCTTGACAGTACGAAACTCACCATTAAATACGGGCGGAGCCCAGAGGGTCGATCCGGAGTTGATCCAGATCCGGGTGCCATCGGCCAGGAAAAGCTGGCTTAGTTGCCCGTTGGGCACGGAGATGACCCTGTCTTCGGCCTGTTCGTGCTGTCTTTCGAAAGGAGCGCGGGAAAAGAGGAAATGGACAACGCCTCCTAAGAGAAAAGCCAGGACGACGGCGGCTGCAATCCGCATGAATGGATTGATCCTGAATGATTTTTGCCTTGGATTTTTCAGACGGGAGTTCAACCGGGCAAGTTCCTGCCCGGGAGAATAATTCTTCGAGTCGGAGACAAAGGCGTAGGTGTCAATGATGTCTTTTCCATAAAACAATGCCTTTTCTTCTTCCGGATGACTGCCCAGCCACTGCTCCAGAATTCTCAACTCTTCGCCGGAAGCCTTTCCCTCCGTAAACTTCAGCCGGATCTTTTCGATATCTTCCATTCTGCACCTTTTGTATTCAATAGATCGGTGAGGCCACTCCAACCCTACCCCGGAATGAAAAAAATATAAGAATCCTCGCACCGGGGCAGTTACGGAAAGATTGAATCAGCCTCAGATAAGAAACATCGACAGAATGGGTGACAGGTATTGTACCAGTTATGTCCACTTCATTCATTGAAGGTGTGGATAATTTTCAGTACATTTGATTGAATGCATCTGATAAAATTTATACCTGAGTGGATTGACAAAATCAAAATGCTGCAAGCATGGATAAAAGAGAAGCTCTAAAAATAGCGAACCTGTATGTTGATACCCTTAGTCAAAAATATACAGTTTTGCAGGCATACTTATTCGGTTCATTCGCAAAAGGAACGAATCATGACGATAGTGACATCGATGTTGCTATTGTTGTTAATCATGTTCCGGATATAATCGATACTCAAATCGAGATGATGAAATTACGAAGAAAGATTGATCTAAGGATTGAGCCACACCCTTTTATGTCTAAAGATTTCAACAGCGAGAATCCTGTTGTAAATGAAATTTTAAAATACGGAATAGAAATAAAAAATAATGTCGCTTAAGCGAGCTTTAGACAAATGCAATACAGCCAGGGAATATACTTCGTAAGCCTGACGCTCTTTGGCTCGTAAAATTGCAGAATCGGTGTTTGAGACTATCCGGAATGTCCATTGTTTTGAAAAATTTGATGCAGGAGTACAGCCAGAGGAAGATAATCCTTTAATGCAGTGCGGATAAGTTTGAGGGCAGTTGAAACGTGTTTTTCGACTGTTTTGATGCTGATGCCGAGTTCTTCGGCGATTTCCTTATTCATTTTTTCGTGGTAGCGGCTCAAAATAAAGACTTCCCGGCATTTGTCGGGCAGACCGGCAATGGCTTTTTCCAGTTGCTCACGTAGTTCCTGTTCGATGAGGCTCCTGGCTTCGGTTGAATAAAACAGGATTTCATTCTCCTTTAGCCTCAGTGCAGATGCTTCCTGGTAACTGGCACGTACTTTCTGCTTTTCGATTTGTTGCAGGCATTTGTTTCGGATCATCGTAAAAAGGAGTCCGTTGAGCGAACCGGAAACGACCAGGTGCTGATCGGCTGAGAGTTTCAAAAACACATCCTGGACAACATCTTTCGCGGCTTCCTCGTCTACAAACTTTAATGCATAGTAAAACAGCGGCTTACTGTAATGCATAAAAAGCCTGCTGACATCGAGACTGCCGTCAGACAAGAACCATGTGTGAATTTCTTCAGCGATTGCCATCGGCTCAGTTTTGGGGCCAAATTAGTTATTTTTGGGGATATAATCCGACCTGTCTCTGTTGTACTCAAAGATACTCCTATTTCAATATTATTCACTAAATTTGTAATCAGCATCGAATTACAATGAACGGATTAAGTTATATACCAGCGTTGATCGGGAAACTGAAATCAGTACAACCTGAAAAAATAATTTTGTTTGGCTCATATGCTTATGGAGAACCAAATGAAAACAGCGACCTTGATATTTTGGTCGTTACCGATGATGAAATGATTCCTTCGAGCTTCTCTGAAAAAAGTAAAATTTACCTGAAAATATCTTCGATCATCTCTGATATTAAAAAAGAGTTTCCAGTTGATTTGATTGTTCATACGAAGGCTATGCACCAATTATTCATCGAAACTGACAGCATGTTCGCACGTGAGATCCAGACAAAAGGTAAAGTACTCTATGAAAAAAATAACTAATGACTGGTTAATCAGTGCGGAAAGCGATCTTCAACTGATTCACAAAATAATTGAAGAAGAGTCCTTAACTCATCTCTCTGCTTTTCACACTCAGCAAGTGGTTGAAAAATCATTTAAAGCAATTATTGAGGAGTTTGAATTGGGATCAATAAAAACGCACTCATTGGAGACCCTTTACAATAAAGTAAAGAATAACCTGACCATAACCGTTGACTTTGAGATACTGGTCCTTCTGGACCAACTATATATAGATTCCCGATATCCCGGAGAATTAGGGTTATTGCCAAACGGGAAGCCTACTTTATCAGAAGCAAAAAAATTCTGTTCCTTTGGCGAACTACTTTTCAGCGCTGCAAAAATCGTTTGTAAATGAGCATGCAAGGTGGTCGTCTGTTGATCTTAAGCGAAAAGAACGTCTACCCTTATGGGATTTCAGCGAAAAAGTCGGTCATGAGTCTGAAGTAGTCCTCAAACTCCGTTAGCGGAAGAGTCTCATAGCAGTCATAAATATCGTGATAGGCCTGAGTGCCGCCAAGGGTGTAGATAAAAAAGCATTTTACGCCTTTTTGATAAAACATGCAGTGATCGCTGTTACAGGCGGCTCCCCTGATCTGTACTGATTTCAGATAGCCTTTCTCCGCATTGATCGCCGTAAGCAGATCGAATCGATCCTGAAAGACGCTTCCGTTCACGACCTTAATACCTTCGTCGCCTGTGCCCGCCATGTCAAAATTAACGAGAAAGGCAATCCGGTCCAGATCAAACAGGGGATTCTCCACACAGTATTTGGCTCCCAGAATGCCGGCTTCTTCGGCCGCCAGGGCGATAAGCGCTACGGAATACCGGTGCGGATTCAGTTTATAGTGTTTCGCCAGATTCAGGATCATGGCTACTCCGCTGGCATTGTCGTTTGCGCCCGGGAAATAGACTTCCTCACCCATTTTACCCATATGGTCGTAGTGAGCCACCACCACGATAAATGAATCGGGCCTTTCCTCCCCCTCCAGATATCCGGCGACGTTCTGCGTT
>JBDKTZ010000621.1:0-4300 GCA_039679975.1 Prolixibacteraceae bacterium | reverse complement strand
TGGGTTAATCATTTTAGATAAGCTGCCTTTAGTAAACAAAAAAAACTGGTTTTTGATCTTCACTTTCTTCGAAAATATAAAGAAATATGATCCTGTGCAATGCGTCTGTCTTCAATCTCATCGTCTTATCCCGGGCATTCCGGTCAACTTAAACAACTTTTTTTCAAATATGTTTTGGATATATATATCTGAATATCATAAAATCTTGTTTATTATTTTTATTCAGACTAATTTAGCGAGTTGGAATAAAATTTATTCAGTCTAATTTAGAATAATAGGACAGTCAATTTTTAAACTTAAAATGGAATAAAAAATGGTAAATAAGATTCAGACCTTGGGGGGGTATTTCCATGAATATCAAAAGAGCATGGCAAATACGGAAGCTTTTTGGGATCAGCAGGCAGAAAGTTTTTATTGGCGTAAACGATGGGATCAGGTCGTACGATGGAATTTTGACGGACCTGATATTAAATGGTATTTAGGTGGGAAATTGAATCTGACAGAAAACATCTTCGAAAAAAACTTGTATACTCACGGACATCAGAATGCCATTATCTGGGAGCCGAATTCGCCGGATGAGGCTCCCCGCAGGATTACTTACCGTGAATTGTTCAAAGATGTAAACAAGTTTGCCAACACCTTGCGCAGGTTGGGAGTGAAAAAGGGCGATCGCGTGGCTCTTTACATGCCAATGGTTCCTGAACTTGCCGTTGCGGTACTGGCCTGTGTTCGGATCGGGGCCATTCATTCGGTCGTGTTTGCCGGATTTTCAGCCAACGCCCTGGCTGAACGGATTAATGATGCAAAGGCGAAAGTGCTGTTAACTGCAGACGGAGGGTTCCGTGGTGAGAAAGTCACCCCTTTAAAGGAAATTGCAGATGAAGCGTTGCAGAATTGTCCCGGGGTGGAAACTGTAGTCGTACTGAAACGGACAAAAGCGCCGACGCCGATGATTGTTGGCCGCGATATTTGGTGGCACCATGCGGTAGACGGCCAACCGGAGCAATGTCCCGCGGAAGAGATGGATGCTGAAGATCCGCTGTTTATCCTGTATACTTCAGGATCGACGGGTAAACCCAAGGGTATTGTCCATACCACGGGAGGTTATATGGTTTTCATAGCCTACACCTTTAAAAATGTTTTTCAGTACAACAGTGGTGACATTTTTTTCTGCACGGCAGATATTGGGTGGATAACCGGACATTCCTATGTTGTTTACGGCCCGTTGCTTAACGGAGCGACCACTCTTATGTTTGAGGGAACACCCACATGGCCTGATCCGGGACGTTTTTGGAATATCATCGACAAATACAAGGTGAATCAGATTTACACCGCGCCAACTGCTATCCGTTCACTGATGTCTTTGGGGAATCAGTATTTGGACGGAAAAGACCTGTCGTCGCTTAAGGTGCTTGGAACGGTTGGCGAGCCCATTAATGAAGAAGCCTGGCACTGGTATCACGATCATGTAGGAAAGAACCGGTGTCCAATAGTTGACACCTGGTGGCAAACTGAAACGGGGGGTATCATGGTCTCTCCGCTTGCAGGTATTACTCCCACCAAACCTTCATTTGCCACTCTGCCCTTACCCGGGATACAACCTATTATCGTCAGTGATGAAGGAGAGGAGCTTACCGGTAATTCGGTTGAAGGAAATCTTTGCGTAAAATACCCGTGGCCGGGCATAGCCCGTACAATATGGGGAGACCATGAGCGGTACAGGGAAACTTATTTTTCAACATTCAGACACATGTATTTTACCGGCGACGGTGTGAAACGAGATGAAGATGGCTATTACCGGATACTGGGCAGAGTGGACGATGTTATCAATGTTTCCGGGCACAGATTGGGTACTGCCGAAATTGAGAATGCTATAAATGAGCATCCTTTAGTCAATGAATCGGCCGTTGTTGGTTATCCTCATCCGATCAAGGGACAGGGGATTTATGCTTTCGTGGTTTGTCCTAAGCTTTCGACCGGAGGTGAGGAGGGTATCCGTCAAAGTATTAAGCAGGGAGTGACCCACATAATCGGAGCATTAGCCCGCCCCGATATCATCCAATTGGTGCCGGAATTACCTAAAACCCGGAGTGGAAAGATCATGCGCCGGATCCTTCGGAAGATCGCAGAAGGTGATCTGTCTGATTTTGGCGATACGACGACTCTTCTGGATGAGGAAATAGTCGGTAAAATTATAGAAGGATCCATGGAGCTGGAAAAAAGATAGTATAAAATGAAGGAAGAAATATGACTTTTTCGTTATGTATCCGGAAAATTAGCTGAACAGGAATTCTTCTGTTTCCTTTTGATATTATTTTTACGCCTGAGTATCAATTACAGGTGCTATGGCAAGGTTAAGGTATGGTGTGATCGGGACAGGAGGGTTAGGCGGTTACTATGGAGGCCGGTTGGCTCATTCAGGCCGGGATGTTCATTTTTTGTTAAACAGCGATTATGAATACGTGCGGATGAATGGCTTACAAGTTGATTCCGTGAATGGTGATTTCCGTCTGGATCAGGTTTCAGCCTATCAGACAACAACCGATATGCCTCGTTGTGATGTTCTTTTGGTTTGTCTGAAAACAACGCATAACCATCTTTTACCGGCCATCCTGCCCCCGGTAATCTGCCCTGGCAGTGTGGTGATCATGATTCAGAATGGCCTGGGTATAGAAGAAGAGCTGTATCATCGGATGCCTCACTTAAACATTGCCGGAGGACTGGCTTTTATTGGCGCCGGGAAAACGGGACCCGGACATATTACTCATCTTGATTTGGGAAGCTTGGTTCTTGGTGGATATAACCTGGAAACGATAAAAATATTGCAGCAGGTTTGTGACGATTTTCAAGGTGCAGGCGTTCCTTGCAGTATTTCTGAAAATCTGGATGCATCGCGCTGGCAGAAGCTGGTTTGGAATGTTCCGTTTAATGGAATGTCGGTTGTTCTGAACACCACCACCGATCAGATCGTATCGAATCCTTCAACCCGACAGCTTGCTCTTGAAATGATGCTTGAGGTGATTTATGCGGCTAATCATTGCGGGGTTTCCATGAACGAAGGGCTGGCCGTCAGGATGATGGAAATGACAGACGGAATGGTTCCTTATGCGCCCAGTATGAAACTGGATTACGATTTTGACCGTCCCATGGAAATAGATGCGATTTATACCCGCCCTGTTCAAAAAGCTGCGCAGGCAGGTTTTGAAATGAAAGCCGTTGCCATGCTTGAAAAACAGTTACGCTTTATTGAAGCGAGACAAAAACTGAAGGTGAAGACAACAGAACCTAACGAATAAAAGTTTCAGGCCTCAAATCGCAAATTACGCGGATGACCTTCATTATCCATGGTGTTGCATGTGTTCGTTATACACTCTTTTCAGCCAGGGCAACAACATCCGGATGATGAGGAAAGCTCCTGCTGTAAGCAGGGCATTGGTCAGAAAGAAGTTGGATTTCTTTTCGAAGAGATCCCACATTCCCGAAAGCACACCGGCCAACTTATTGCCAATGGCTGTGGCCAGGAACCAGCCTCCCATCATCAGCGCGGCAATTCGTCTGGGTGCAAGCTTGGAGACCAACGATAGGCCCATGGGACTAAGGCAAAGTTCTCCGACGGTAATCACGCCATAGACACCAAATAACCAGGCTACTGATGCTTTTTCCATACCATTCCCTGAGACGATAGCTGCGGTGACCATGACCAACCACGACAAAGCCGACACCAACATTCCCAGGGCAATTTTTCCCGGGGTTGAAGGTTCTTTTCTTCGTCGCCTCATAAAGCTAAAAAATGCGACGATCAGCGGCGTAAGAATAATGACAAAAAACGGGTTGATGGACGCCTGAAGCTCAGTCGGCCATAATTTGAGCCGTCCGTGATTTTTCAGATCGCTCTTGTCGACTTTCTCCCATTGCTCGTTAGTCAGATCAGCTGGTTTTCCTTCCAGATTGCCTACAGGGAACTCCTTTTCATAATTGTCGAAGTAATAGCTGGGACCGGTTTTGGTTCCCAGGTTCTCTCCATGAAGGCCAATAGGCTGCCGGTCGCGGGGAAGTGTTGAAACTTCTTCCGTATTGGCGATGGCATTGATCACTTGTCCCATCTCTGATCCCAGTTCCCGGTCGGTATTATTCCTTGCCCAGTAAGTGAGCGCTGAGCCGTTTTGATGAAACACCGCCCAAAAGATGATGACCACACCGAAAATTGAAAGCAATGCGGCAATAGGGGCTTTTTCATGGGCCGCGGCGGAGCTCCAGGTTTTGTAAAAGAAGAATAAAACCGGTAAACAGAAAAACAGGA
>JBDKTZ010000492.1:0-2420 GCA_039679975.1 Prolixibacteraceae bacterium | reverse complement strand
GCTGAAAATCCGGGTAACTGGGAGGAAAACAGCGTGATCAACCTGGTTCATCTGTTAACTCCGGGATCGCTGACGCTGACGTTCGAATGTGGCACCAGCGATTTCTTCTATCAGGTAAACCGCCAGTTACACGAAAAACTCCTCGGAAGAAATATTCCCCACGATTATACCGAACGTCCGGGAGTCCACGATTGGAATTACTGGGCCAATTCCATTATGTACCAGTGCCTGTTTTTTCACCGGTTTTTTGAACAGAATGAACAGAAGTGATCGCTGAAAAGCGCTTGCCGAGCTTTCCCAGCGAGTCCCGGAACCGGTCAATTAACTTTCCCTTGTTTTTTTCCGGCAAATGCTCTTTGGAGTGTTCGCTTCCTTTTCTTCGTTTCCTGAACACTTCGCTCAGCCCGAAATCGCGCATCACATCGTTCAGCTCATCAAGCAGTTCATTGCTGACCGCCGACACGTTTTCGTACAATGTTTGATATTCGAATTCGAAAGGTTCATGTCCAAATTCGCGTTCAACTCCCATTAACTGGCGGATGGCGCGATGGTTGTTGGCCAGGTTGTGAAGCATTTCATAGCTGATGTTGAGGCTGAAGCGAACCTGAGCCAGAACAAAAATACACCACAGGTCCATACCTTTTCTTCCCGTTCGGTGTTTACCAAGTCCTTCCTCCAGTATCCTGAATATCTTTTCATTGTAGTTGGGTGTACAGTACAGGGTTTTGAGTGACAGCAACAGTTCGTCAAGAACATATTTCCGTTTAGGATTCACGTAGGTCTGTTCGATCGGAATCTGACCCAGTGATAATTGCTGTTCAAATCTTTTTCTCATGGCGGCTTATTTTGGACTAATGGCTGTATGATGATGCAGAACCAATTAAATTTCTGCATTTTAAAGCAGATATCAAAGGAAAGCGCCGGAATTATTTCAACACTATGTATTATTTTCTCAGGATGTCTGAGTTGCAATAATGCCGGCGGTTTTTTTGCCGGCATGCGATTCCTGAGACGCTGGGGCAGGAACAAAAAGGACAGTTGCCGTGACCGCACGGCAAGGTATATGAAGGCAACCTGATCCGTCACTTACAGGGGAGCGAGAATAAGCAACAGCGTCGCCTCATAACTTCCCGCCGGTGCTGAAAAGAGGTCAGGATCGTTGGGTTGGGTGGAATAAATGAGGTCATAATGCAGTTGTTGGCAGGGATAATCTGTATTGGTATTGCTAATCAGCACCTGCGAAGAATCGGAAAGCCCGAGAACGTTGCATGTCACCCCGGCATTGCAGCCCGAAGGAGAAGAATCTGCTAATCCTGATACAAGTGTAACTACAGAAACAGGAAACGTTCCGGAGATGGACGAAGAGGTGAAATCAGGATCGACTGTTTGGACAATAATCTGGTAATCGTGGTAAGAGGTGACATAAAGGCTGGCAGGTTTACTGATCGTGATCCCGTTTTTGTGATCGGAAAAGGAAGAATAATTGAAACTGACCGAATTACCTCCATTCGCCAGACTTAAGGAAGAACCTCCGCCGGAACCCTGGTAATTGATTGTAAAACAGATCGGAAGGCTCGTTGCGGATACCTGTTTCCCGTTTTGGTCGTACAAGGAGAACGTAAGCGTGGTACAGTAGATTCCATTGGGTACAAACAGGTGAGCACCGCCCTGTATGATCAGATCAAACTTGTGGGTGAAATAGTAATTCGGAGGCGCCTGAAGTGCGGCATTTGATTGTGCTACAACGATCGTTTCGGTGGTGCTGAGCGGAATGGGTGACGTGGGCATGGGAATGGACGAAGGTGAAGGACCGCTACTGGCACTGCTGTTAAACAGAATGGAAGAGTATTGTGCCGCGATCGTGCCGGTCCCGCCCGTGAACTCGCCGGAAGCCCTTATGGTCAGTTTCCATCCCGGACAACGGGTGTTGTACGGGAGGTTCCAGGCCAGCGTCAGGTATTGTGAAGCCGTTTTTCCGTTTTGTAGTTCGGAATAGGTGGTGAATGCAAGATACCCGCCGTAACCGCTCAGGCTAATTCCTGAACATTGAGCCCGGGCGTGTAAATGGCAGCTCAGACACAGGTAAATAACTGCTGGTAACAATATTGCCTGCAATCCCGAACCTGCGACTTGAAATCTTTTCCGGTCTCCTTTTTCCGTGTTCCGGTATGCGCTCATGGGATGGAGAATTCCAGTTCGGCCATTTTCAGCTGGTCCTTTTTTTCAAAACTGACTAATGCAGTTGCCATGTAACGGCCTTCCGGCAAGCCGGGGAGCACGCTTAACGGAATGCGGCGAACATCGCCCGGCAAGGCATAAAACCGGGTATCGGGTAACTTTGTCTTTTCACCGGATTCCATATGCAGCAATTCCGTGGTAATATTGCCTTCCACCCAAAGTTTTCCCGTAACGGAAATAGT
>JBDKTZ010000284.1:0-9503 GCA_039679975.1 Prolixibacteraceae bacterium | reverse complement strand
ATGGACGGAGAACAGCAAGTTGGATACCATATTCAGGATACATGCGGGTTATGGTGAATACGTAAACTTTAAGATCACAGACTTTTGGTGTACGGATTTTTACAAATTGAATAATGCTTATTCTTTTTTGGTGAACGGGTATGATAAGTCTGCTGCCCAGGTGGTAACGATGGACTTATATTTTTTGAACAATGGGAATCTTATAAAAAAATACAGGACGATACCTTATCCCTCTAATGCCTATTTTCAATCGGTTTGGCCATGGTTTAACGGTATAATTGTTGTAAAAAGCAATACGAAAGGAGTCTGTTATAATATGAATGGGGATAGTTTGTTTACGGTTGCCCCCAACATTACGATCGACGATAGAATTTTAGCTGTAAATTATGAAGACGCAGTTCTGTATACCTTGAATCCGGGTGAAAAATCAGTCTATTTCAGCCGAAAAAATGTTAAGACGAATGAAACCCTATGGACGTCAGCCACGATTGTTCTGGATAATTCGCAGGAAGTCATCAAAATAAACAATACTTCCGTATCAAAAGTAAATAATACCTGGACCTACAAGATTGATTACATCAGGTATTCAGGTGAGAAAAAAAGTGTACAGGTTGAATTGGATATCAATACAGGAGCTGTTAACAGTTGAAAAATATCCTGATTCTCGAGCCTGATTTTTACGTTTGCAGGGAAGATCTCTTTTGAGATAGGAATTCCTGATATTGTTTGAAGTATAAAGCCGCGGTTGACGCGGCTTTTGAGTTAATATGTAACAGTTGCTATATTTGACCATATTCCGGAGTTGTTTTGCACCTGGTACCTGTATGTTCCACGACTCGAGAGTTGCTTTCATGAAAAGTGAAATTTTAAGGAAAATAATCGCTAATGTAATGAAATTATGTCATAAAAAAGTACCTGTAGAGCGCTCACAGTAAATAAAAATCACGGATTAATTGGGGACTTTTTCGATTTTTATTGATATTATTGTTGTTGCTTTGTTATTAGCGGAGAAGCTTTAAATGAACGGAACAAAACAGAGATGAATTGCTTGGATGCCCAGGGTAGTTTGTAGAAGTCAAATGTGGAAGCATGTTTAGGTTATGTTTGATAGGAAGTCGTTCAAGCAATAACTCTGATAAATAGGAAATCAGGAGTCAACAGATAAAATTATGAGTAAAAAAACGGAGAGTTTTGGGCATTTGGATGCATACGGGCAGACATACGTGAATCCGGGACGGGAAAAAGTCCGGATCACGAAAGCTGCTTTTCCGGGAAAATACATGCAGGGCGAACGTGCATTGTATGAATTACCGGGGCTGATCAGTTTATTGGGTAAACGTGGTTTCATCCTGGCTTCGCCAACCGCCAAAAAGAAAATACTTCCTACATACAATATTGGCGCGGGAACTGAATTTGACATCGAAGAATTTCGGGGAGAATGTTGTGAAAAAGAGTTGAACCGCCTTGCGGAAATAATTGATCGGAAGAAAATCGATATCCTTGTTGGAATAGGAGGGGGCAAAACAATTGATACGGCCAAGATTGTTTCGGACAGGGCAGGGATACCTGTTATTATTGTGCCAACCATTGCATCCACCGATGCTCCGTGCAGCGGATGTGCCATCATATACACGGAAGGAGGAATATTCGATTCCGTTTATTATCAGAAGCTGAATCCCCAAGTGGTACTGGTTGATACAACCATTATTGCAAATGCGCCGGTCCGTTTTCTTGTTTCAGGCATGGGAGATGCTCTTGCCACCTGGTTTGAAGCCAGATCGTGTGAACGAACCCAGTCAAAAAATGAATGCGGAGGATATAGCACATTGACAGGTTTGAATTTGGCGAAGCTTTGTTATGATACACTTTTGCAGTATGGCCCGACGGCTAAAATTGCATGTGAGAGTAAGATTGTTACGCCGGCTTTGAACCGCATTATAGAAGCAAACACACTTTTAAGCGGTATTGGATTCGAAAGCTCAGGGCTTGCGGCAGCTCATTCCATTCATAACGGGTTAACTGCCCTTGACGAAACTCATTCGTTCTATCATGGGGAAAAAGTAACCTTTGGCGTTTTGGCCGGGCTCCACCTTACCGGCGCATTACCTTCTGAAATAGAGACGGTCTATGCTTTCTGTGAGACGATAGCTTTGCCTACCAAACTTTCCGATGTTGGTATTAACGATACCAGCCGGGACCATCTGATGAAAGCGGCAATCAAAGCCTGCGATCCGGCCGAAGGTATTCATCATGAAGCCGGCCTGATTACTCCGGAAAAGGTATTGAATGCCATGATCGCCGCTGATGCAATGGGACGGTTAAGAGTGAAACACTGACTGAAGGGTCCCTTTTTAGAATACCACTGATGACATTGTGTCGTCAGGCCGTTTTTAATGCATTTTCAGTCCGTGTAATATAATTATCGACCTGATCGGTGTTCTCAAAGCCGACGATCATCATATCGACTACACCCAGACCGAGAACAAATTTCAGCGCATTGTCAATTTTTTGGCTGTCGTTCTGGTAATTTCCGTCGCCGATCAGTTTCATGCCGATAACTCCTTTCCCCGATTCATGAAGCTGTTTGATGACTTCGACTACTTCTTCAGGTTCCGGCTTGTCCATGGCAATACCATACGGGTTGATCCGCACATGGATCACGTCAACCCATGGTGTGATCACTGCTTTTTTCATTGCTTCCAGGGAATGAACAGAAACTCCGTGAGCTTTGATAATGCCTTTACTTTTCAGATTTTCGAGTATATCCATCTGCTTTTTTTGCGAGTCTGTCCAATCGGGATCTTCCATGCAATGGATCTGAACGGTATCCAGGTAATCGGTTTGTAATTCTTTTCGGAAACGTTCTACAACAATGTCGGCATCCGGCCGGTCCTGTTCAGGGATACCTCCCGGCCTGACCCATATTTTTGAACAGAGAGTGATTTTTTCGCGGTCCATTTGTTTAAGCGCTTCACCCATCACGGGATGTGTTCCGTATGTGTCCGCACAGTCAAAAAAGCGGATCCCACGATGATAAGCATGCCTGATTGTACCTAGGGCGGAATCTTTACCTCCCCTGGTCAGTGCCGAAGATCTGTTTCCCCCATGAACGCCGGTTCCTATTCCGATCAAACTGGTTTGCAGGCCTGACCGCCCCAGTTTAACCGTTTGCAGAGGATCGGCAGAACGCAAGGGTCTGGCGGGTGCGTACATTGAGTTATTGAAAAGGAGATGTGCCGTTCCCAACGATAAGGCGGCAACGAATTTCCTGCGATTAATTTCCGGAGTAGCCATAATAAATGATTCAATGGGTTTAGTTTATCAACAAAATTAAATAAAAAGAGTTGACAATTCAGTCCGCTTGAACTGTTGAATGGTCATAAAACGGTTGTTAATGTTTGTTAATGACTTACATGGTGTTTAAACATCCGGAAACCTGGTCAGTTGCCGGCGTTTGTCAAATTAAACTTCGGCTCATCATTGTTCAGGGAACCATTTATTTCCGATTTCATTGAAGGTTCCGTCGCTTTTAATCGCATCGAGCGTTGATTGCCATTGTGCTACAGTGGTGGCGGGAGTTGTCTTTGAAAATGCAATATAAAAGTCGGACGACATCAGTGAAAAGGCAGGACTTACACCAGTGTAATTATAACCCAATTGACCGAGGATATCGGGGAATGTGATATCGGTGCATACAAAAGCATCTATTTGTCCGGTCATGAGCCTTTCCGTCAGTACTTCAGGATCGCCATCCAGGATCAAATTCGTGAATCCCAGATTTTGTAAATATTGGGTTGAAAACCACGAACTGACCGTTCCGACAGCATTCAGGTTCCTTGCATCATTCATCGAATTGATGGATATTCCGGAGCCGGCTTTTGTGTAAAACCAGGTGGTATTGGTACCGATTGGCCCGACCCATTGGAACAAATTTTCTCGTATTTCGGTACGATCCATCGTGAAGAGGCAAAAATTCGGATTATTCAAAGCCATCTGGTATCCATTCCGCCATGACGAGAGATGGATGTCATAGTATGTTTTGTTTCTTTTCATTATTTCTTTCACAATGTCAGTTCCATACCCACCTATTTCACCATTTTCGTTCCGGTAGGTAAGCGGAGGATAGGGTTCGGTATAGACCTGCATGATATCGGGATACCTGGAAGTGTTCAGATAGAATTGAGTTAGTTCTCTTAGTCTGCCGTTCTTTTTTATCGTATCGATGGCTTTCTGAAAATCAGCAATGATATCGTCTGAAGTGTTGATGTTGAACGCAAAATAGATGAGTTCAGTTTTGATAGTCAGTACGTTGCTGAGGGCATATGAGCTTTTGCCTAAAGACTGAAGCGTTGACTCGGTTGTATACTGATCGGAAGGAAAAAGATCGATTTCCCCGTTTAAGAGTTTATTCACAGCATCTGTCAGATCGTCACAATAGATCAGATTCGTAAAGCCCTCCTGAACCAGATATTCTTCTATCGCGTAATCAGCAATAACGCCGATTTTGTCCACTGTTTTGGCATCATCAAGGTCATTCAGTGCGGGTGAAATCTGAGATGTCGCATAGAAATTCCAGTCAACCGAAGCAATCGGACCAGCCCATTTGAACTTATCTTTTCGGGTTGAATTTAAGGTTGTTGAAAACAGTACCGTGTTCTCGTTTTTCAGAGCGGCTTCGTATCCTTCTTCCCATGGCAGGAACTCAATTTTGCACGCTGTATTTAACTGTTTGCATACGTCCTTTAACACATCGGAAGCGAGACCCGTTGCTTTTGAGTTTTCTTGATAGTTAAATGGTTTATATTCTTCTGAAATGAATCTCAAATTCACCTGTGACTGATCATGGTCATCTTTATTACAAGACAGGAAACTAAAATAAATCAATAACGAATAAATCAGTAAGATTTTTTCTTTTTTCATAAGTGGTACGTCAATTAAGTTCATTAGAATAAAAGTCATACATGCTATATGCTATTCCGGCTGTATTAAATGTAAATGAACATATAGTTATTTGGCAAAGCTAGCAACTCATGTACGATTTTCACGCATATAGAATTGTTTTTTTTCCAAAAAATCTTCTGTTTATATCTGAACGGAAGGAAAAAGACCTGATAAATTAACACAAATGCTCATTCATAAAGACTGAAATAGCATTATCTTTATGTGTTACAGTAACCCAACATTTAATCGATTATGAGCCGCATAAAGCTTAAAATTTTGTTTGCGTTGATTATGCTGTTTCCCAATATAAAGGGAATAGCTGAAAACCGGACGACAATTACCAGGTCCTTTCCGTCGCAGGATTCAGTTAGTTTGCTTTTTGAGGAGGCAGTAAAGGCCGGCGGTTTGCCTGCAGTAGTCGCCGTAGCAATTGATAAAACCGGGCAGATGGTGCGATATACCTACGGAAAGGCGGTATGGAATGAAAATGAACGAGTAACCGAAAATCATATTTTCCGGATTTATTCAATGACAAAACTCATCACCACTGTTGCGGTTTTACAGCTTGTTGAGAAAGGATTGATTGGACTGGATGATGATCTTTCTTCGCTGATGCCTGAGATGGCTGCCATTCCGATCTTATCAGACGGAGAATTGAGAATGGGAGAAAATCCTGTGACCCTCCGGGCGTTGTTAACGCATACATCCGGATTCGGATACGTCACTACCGACAGGCAACTGGATGAATTTGATGCTTCAAAGTGGAATTTCAAGGATTTGCCCAGGCGCTTTGAAAGCGGGACCCGGTTTCTTTATGGTACAGGTCTGAACTGGGTTGGACGGATAGTCGAAAAGATCTCAGGGACAGATCTTGAAACTTACTGCAGAAAGCAGATTACCGGTCCTCTTGAAATGAACCGGACCTGGTTTAATGTTCCGGATTCGTTGAAATCGTTCATTGTTTCACGAGGGCAGTGGGGAAGCGAGGGAATAGAAGAATTGCCGGATCGTATTCCGGAGAAAGTTGTCACTGACTTTAACGGGGGAGGAGGACTGTTTTCGTCACCTGCCGATTTTACGAAATTGCTGTATTGTCTGCTGAATGGCGGAACGCTCGGCGATGTCGTTTTGTTGCGAGAGGAAATCGTCGGTGAGATGATCCGGAATCAAATAGGCGATATGGTGATCGATATTGAATATGCAGCCTTTAAGGAGCATTGCTGCGATTTTCGGGGTCTGCTGTCAAAAACAACAAAATGGGGATTTGGCTGGGCAATCGATAATGAAGACCGACCTAATGGCAGGAGGGCCGGAACTGTATTCTGGGGTGGTTCAATGAACACGTATTTTTATATCGACTTCAAGTCAGGGATTGCCGCCGGCATTTACGCCCAGTACTACCCCTTTAATCATGCCGCAACCATCAATTTGTTTGAAAAATTTTCGGAGATCATTTATTCAGCTTATAAAAAGCAATAAGGAAACATTCTCGTGGATTCCTGCGGGTTTATGAATCCCTGCGAGCGTTACCCCGTGGCACCGCCCGCAGAGGATTTTCAATTGCTTATTCAGCTCCCGGGTTGCCCGCCAGCTTTTTACTGCGTTCAATAGATTGAAGAGCCAGGTAATTGTCTCCGAACTTTTCCATGTTTTCCAGTTCCACATCAAACTGGTCATAGTGGGTTTCTTCTTCTTCCACGAGTGCTTCAAAGATCTTTTTAGTTGCCGAGTCCGCATTTTGGGAGCATATATTAGCCCATAAATTGTACTCATTGGCGCTTTCTTCTTCCATTTTCCGGGCAGTAGTTAACATCTCCCGGACGTCATGAATTTTTTTGACTTCTTCGGCAACTGCCATTTCTACTTCTCCTTTCAGGAAAAGGATTCGTTCAGCCAGGGTCTCGACATGCATCATTTCCTGTATAGCGGTACGTTTAAAAAGGCTGGCCAGTAAATCATATCCCTTGTCGTCACACAGGAAGTGAAAGTACATATACTGATGAACGGCCGCCAGTTCATCTGAAACTGCTTTATTAAGCAATTCAATACTCTTTTCTTTCATTTTCTTTATAATTGGTTTTTTACTACCTAAAGTTAATGAGAAAATGAGAGGAAAGAAAATGGATTTTTCATTATCGGTTTTTTACGAAAAAATTTAACAGTAATGTAGCGGTAACGGATGTGCAAATTTTTTTCCTGAGAAATCATTATCTTCGGGCAGTAGGAGATATGACGACCAGGCATGAACCGGAATACCCTGCTGAGGCGACGGTTCAGCAATAAAATTTTTTATGGACGAAATAGCCATGATCTGAAAAACGCCAACGGGAAATGAAAATAAGCTTTCGTGGCTATGCCATCCCGTTGAGAATGTAATTGAAAAACTAAAGTTTGATACGGAAGTTGCAGAAACTAATGTTAAAAATTTACATGGATGAAATAAGATGGGGAATGATCGGGTGCGGCAGTGTGACCAGGCTCAAGAGTGCGCCGGCGCTCAGCAAGGTGGAACACTCGCGGCTGGTGGCCGTGACAAGCAGGCATGAAGAAAATGCCAGGAATTATGCCGTGCTGAATGGTATTCCAAAGGTGTTCCCGGATGCCGGTCAACTGATTGCTGATCCGGATGTCAATGCTGTTTACGTGGCCACACCACCCGATACGCATGCGAGTTACGCCATTGCCGCCATGCGCGCCGGCAAGCCGGTGTATGTGGAAAAGCCCATGGCCAGGACCTACGGGGAGTGCCGGGAGATGATCAAGGTCTCGGAAGAGACGGGTGTGCCCTTGTTCGTGGCCTATTACCGGCGAACGCTGCCCGCCTTTCTGGAAGTTAAAAAGATGATTGAAACGGATGTCATCGGAAAACCTATGACCGTGAATATCAGGCTGTTCAAGTCTCCCAGGGAGCAGGACCTGGATCGGGAAAAGCAAAGCTGGCATGTGAAACCGCAAATCGCAGGCGGAGGCTATTTTTATGACCTGGCATCCCACCAGTTCGACTACCTTGATTTTGTATTTGGTCCGGTGACCGAAGTGAAAGGGATCGCCAGGAACCTCGCAGGACTGTATGATGCGGAAGACGTGGTTTCGGCGGCATTCTCGTTTCAGAGCGGCGTAACCGGAACCGGGAGCTGGAATTTTGTTGCAGCCAAAGGCAGTGAAGAAGATGTGATTGAAATATCGGGAACAAAAGGAAAGCTGGTCTTTTCCTCTTTCCTTCACGGCGATGTCAGCCTGGTGACGGCCGATGGAACGAGGAGCTTTCGTTTTCAGAATCCGGAGAATATCCAGTATAACCTGATCGGGCAGGTCGTAAAGGAGTTAAGGGGCGAAGGGAAATGCGCCGGCAATGGTGTCTCCGCGGCACGGACAAACCGGGTACTGGAGCAGGTTGTGAAGGGATAGAGGAGCCTTGAGTAAGCTTCTTTTCCGTCACCTTCGACGCTGATCACCGGTTTAGGGAGTTTCTTTACCATATCCGGGATATTTTTTATGGGCGGGTCAAGTTCAGGAAATACTGTTCCGCCAACTGGATTGATAGCCAGCCACTATTTCTATAAATACGCTGAAATTGAAAAAGTTAGCAGTTCATGTACCCGCTCTTTCGTCATCAGTTCTTTTAATGTATTTCTCCAGATGCTGTCGTTGTAAAGGAGCAGTGTTTTATCTGTTTCGTATAATTGTTTGAACGGTTCAAAGCCGAGCCGCTCAAATTCTTTTCCGAATTTTTCCATCGGAAGAAGTTTGGGCTCTTCAAAAGCTGCATCGCTTTCCCAATCCTGCTTTGGTGCGATTACCGCGCACCAGTGTTCGTTGATCGCTTTATTCCGGAATTTAAGTTCTCTTTTCAGGTTTAATGGCAGCAGTTGTTTTGAAAGATCGCTGTTCCCATTCCCGGCCGGCGCTGATCCAACGCCTTCCATTTCGCCGGTTAAAGGATTGACCAGTCCGGCGTTCCACCGGCTGCGAAGCTCGTCGGACCATTCCAGGTCCTGGTTGAAGCATAAGCCGGTTGCCGGGGTATGCATCGTCCCGGTTTCATTGATAAAGACAGAATAATGCGCGTCTCCTTTTTCCAGTTTGTTCCAGTATCGGTCAAGCTGTGCAGCACTGAATGGATAATACAGGCTGAGGAGCCGGATGGTAAAAGGAATATCCAGCTTGAGCAGATCTTCAATACATTGGGGTGAGTTTTTCCGGTGAAATTCAATAATCCGTTTATCGGTGATCAGGTCTTCGGGCCGGAGCTTTCTTTTTAAAACGATGCCGTTCAGCTTTCTGCACCGGCTCAGCGCGGTGTATACCTGCCCGTTCACGAACGCTCCTGCGCCCAGGTCGATCACTACATGGTCTAAGGTCAGCCCCTGGCTTTTGTGTATGGTGATCGCCCAGGCCAGTTTTACCGGATATTGGGTGAAAGTGCCGATCACTTCCGAGACGACTTTTCTCTTTGTCCGATCATATTTATATCTCCGGTTCTCCCAGGTCGCGGGCTCCAGCGGATAGACATTTCCGTCCTGCAAATGTACCTCGATGAGATCGCCCGAAATGAAATCGAT
>JBDKTZ010000059.1:0-6046 GCA_039679975.1 Prolixibacteraceae bacterium | reverse complement strand
CCGGCTAACCTCTTTCATGTCCATATTTTGAAAGTCTGGTATGGCAAACGATTCACCATGATCGGTGTAGCCACGAACAGCAATCAGAACAATAATGAGAAATACCAGGGTAATCAGAACGGCAATGCCCAGGTTCAGCAAAAAGATCTTACTTTTAAGAAAAGCTCTAAAACTCATAATAGGAACAACTAAATAACCCGAACAAAAATAGCTTAAAAATACTACCCTGAAAATGGATTACACCGCAAAGCGTAAAAAAGATTTGATGAAACCAGGCAAAATGCAAAAAGGTAAAGAACAGAAATTCTTTACCTTTTTGATCCTTATCGTACAGGAATAAAATTCTTATCCCTTATGTCTTGGTTCGTCCGAAACAGTTAGCTTCTTTCTTCCTTTAGCGCGGCGTGCCTTCAGCACCAGCCGACCACCCGGTGTAGACATTCTTTCACGAAAACCGTGTTTATTTCTGCGCTTCCTGTTTGATGGTTGAAATGTCCTTTTCATGTATATCTGATTTTATAAGATTCTGTTCCGTTTACCCGCTCATTCAAATTCGGACTGCAAAAATAAATCTTTTTTGGTTCTGGCCAAAAATATTGCAACTCATTTTGTGTTTATTTAAAAGAAAGATGGATTACTTTTTTGGTTTCAAAAAATTCCTCATTAAAAAAAGCGCTTAGTTCATATACTTTGACCCTGCTTTTAAAGGAGACCAGTTCTTCTTCAAAATCCCCTCCCTTTAAATAAAGGATCCCATTTGGCAATTCATTTTGCTGAATTGGACTCACCCGGGAACCGACCAAAGAAACAAAATTCGGAAAAGCGGTAACTGCCCGGCTGACAATAAAATCGAATTTTTCACGCACTTCTTCGCCTCTTCCTTGCAGTGCCTTCACATTTTTCAGATTAATTCCGGCGGCGACCTCTTCCACCACCTTTATTTTTTTAGCAATTGAATCGACAAGCAGAAACTCCGTCTCAGGAAATAATACAGCCAGAGGAATTCCGGGAAATCCACCACCGGTACCCACATCCATAATCTTTGTCCCTGCCCTGAATGACGCTATTTTGGCAATCCCCAAAGAATGCAGGATATGACGTTCATACAACTGATCGATATCTTTTCTGGAAATCACATTGATTTTTGCGTTCCATTCCCGGTAAAGTGCACTCAAAGCCGCAAATTGCTTGATTTGAAGCGGATAAAGATCCGGAAAATATTTTTTTATAATCTCCATGTTGCCCGCCTCAGTCATCCTGCTCATCCATTTCGGTCGACTCAATCATTTTAAACAGCATTTCCCGCGCCCTGAAAAGCTGTGCTTTTACCGTCCCCAACGGCAACTTTAGTTCATGAGCAATTTCTTCATAAGAATACTCTCTGAAATACCTCAGTTCGACCAGCATCCTGTAACGAGGTTTCAACCGGCGGACGATCCGACGCAATAAAATCGCTTTCTGTATGCGGATCATCTTCTGCTCAGGATCAGGGTCAATCGATTTTAACTTAACCGGCTGATCATTCTCGCTGCCTTCCTGACTATTTTCTATGGAAATCAAAACACCTTTCCGTTTTCTTAAAAAGTCAATACAGTTATTGGAGGCAATTTTAAACAACCAGGTACTGAAGGCATAATTAGGAGAATACTGGTGAAGGTTCTTGAATGCTTTTCCAAACGCTTCTATGGTCAGATCTTCGGCATCACTCTTATTATTGACCATTTTCAGCAACATGTAATAAATGGCATCCTTGTATTTACTCAACAATCTTGCAAAAGCTTTTTCTTCGCCCCGCAAGGCGGCCTCAACCAGTGCAAAATCCTGCTGAGCCTTGTCTGTCAACTTCGGGTTTAAATCCATTTGTTCCGTTGCATATAAATAGCTAAAGCCAGCCGGTGATAACTACTTATAACCGGTCTTACCAATAGGTACACTAACGAAGATAGAAAGATTTTCTTTTCGTTCAAACGATTCTGAAGATTTTTAACAATAAAAAGATGCAAGCCAAGTACCAGAATTACCGGGATTGAGAAGATAAACCAATATCGGATCTCAGTGATCAGCAACCAGACAAAACCAGCCAAAAGAAGAAATGCCGCAAAATCTTCCAGCCCAAGGATCATTCTTTTAGTAAAGCTAAAGTTTCTTTTGATCTGGATGCGCTTTTGAACAAGCTCTCTAAAGTCACCCCTCGCCAGTGACGCATGTTCCCTGAGGTTGGTCTCAGCAGCCACCGACACAACTACCTTATTTCTCTTTCCTTTGTTAAACAACAACTCCATATTGGCAAAATCATCATTCATGCGTCCTTTAAAGCCAGCCGATTCAAAATAAATTTGTTTCCGGAACAACACGTTGTTTTGCTGAAAAAAAAGAACAACCCCTGACAGGGAATAAGCTGCAGATGTAAGAAAAGAATAAAAACGTTCAACCCGGCACCACGTATTATAAAAACCTTTTTGCCAGGCATAATTCACATAATTGAGTGCAATGACTTGTTCACTGCTGA
This sequence comes from Prolixibacteraceae bacterium, assembly GCA_039679975.1. GTDB lineage: Bacteria > Bacteroidota > Bacteroidia > Bacteroidales > Prolixibacteraceae > JBCFBK01. The sequence continues at coordinate 3,537 of JBDKTZ010000059.1, read as the reverse complement.
TTTCATTATTGATTTTCTTCAGAAAGCCGGGAGAAATTTCTTCAACTTCAGGAGAAAGAAAAACAACCCAATCATGATGGGCTGCCTTTAAAGCCAGATTAACAGCCATTTTTTCGGAAAAGCGTAATTCCTGGCTCAGCGAACTGAATTTTAAACGGGGATATTTTTTTGACAACGCCCCAATGATCGTAAGCGTGTTGTCTTCTGAAAAATTGTCTACAACAATGACCTCATATTCCTGATACTGCTGCTCCAATAACCGGAGAAGCAACTGCTCAATCCGTCCTTCTTCATTCCTGACACTCATCAAAATGCTCACCGCCTTCTCCTGGATATTTTCCTTTGGTTCTTTCAAAAAAACCAGCTTAAAATAAAAGCCGAACTGAATGACCAGTACAATGGCAAAGCCGATAATCAACACGATATAAGCTGTCCATTCGAATAAAGTCCGGTCAAAAAAATCTGGGATCATGACATTAATTTGACCACAAAATTAGCAATAACGACGACTTAAACATGAATTTTTTTCCAATTGACAGTTTAAGTTTTATGCCTATCTTTGGATTTTCAAAAATGAAGCATGCGTTTTACTCTTAAACATCAGGCGGTCAATTCAGAAGCACGGGCAGGAATATTGGAGACTGACCACGGGGTCATCGAAACACCGATATTTATGCCGGTAGGAACTGCCGGATCAGTAAAAGGAATCCATGTCAAAGAACTCAAAGAAGATATTGGCGCTCAGATCATCCTTGGCAATACCTATCATTTATACCTTCGTCCGGGAACTGACATTATTGAAGGAGCGGGAGGATTGCACAAATTCAACGGATGGGATGGCCCTATCCTTACCGACAGCGGCGGATACCAGGTCTTTTCGCTTGGAGATATACGTAAATTAACGGAAGAAGGTGCGCGTTTTCAATCGCATATCGACGGTTCGTATCACATGTTTACACCTGAATCGGTCATCAATGTCCAGCGTAAAATAGGCGCTGATATTATAATGGCCTTTGATGAATGTACGCCGGGAGATGCCGATTACGATTACGCGAAAAAATCGCTCGGGCTGACTGGAAGGTGGCTTGATAGATGCTGTAATGAAATGGAAAAAACTTCTCCGCTGTACGGGCACAAACAGTCGCTGTTTCCCATTATACAGGGAGGTGTTTACCACGATCTTCGTACAGACTCAGCTAAACATGCCGTTTCTCTTGACAGTGACGGATATGCAATCGGCGGCCTATCGGTAGGTGAACCGGAAGCCATGATGTACGCCATGATTGAAGTCGTGAATCCAATACTGCCACAGAATAAACCCCGCTATCTGATGGGTGTAGGTACTCCGGTGAATATTCTTGAAGCAATTGACCGCGGAGTTGATCTGTTCGACTGTGTGATGCCAACACGCAACGGAAGAAATGGGATGTTGTTTACTCAAAAAGGAATGATCAATATCAAAAATAAAAAGTGGGCTGACGATTTTTCTCCCGTCGACCCGGACGGCACTTCTTTCGTTGACATTCAGTATTCAAGAGCCTTTCTTCGTCACCTGATCATTTCGAATGAAATGCTTGGCGCACAAATAGCCAGTCAGCATAATCTGGCATTTTATCTCTGGCTGGTGAAGGAAGCCCGCCGGCAAATCCTGTCAGGTAACTTTAAAAACTGGAAAGAAGAAATGGTCATCAATCTGGCAAAACGATTGTGACGGAATCCATCAATAAGTTTGTGACCTATGAAAATAATTACGAGACAGATGAAGTTACAAATCCTTGATTGGTACATTATAAAGAAATTCCTCGGGACTTTCTTTTATTCGATTGCTTTGATTGTGAGCATTGCAATGGTTTTCGACCTTTCCGAGAATCTGGATGAGTTCCTTTCAAAAGAAGCGACAGGAAGAGAGATCCTTGTTGATTATTATCTGAACTTCATTCCTTATTTTGCCAATTTGTTCAGTTCCCTGTTCACATTCATCGCTGTTATTTATTTTACATCGAAACTGGCCTATAATTCTGAAATCATTGCCATCCTGAGCAGCGGGGTTTCTTTTCACAGGCTGATGAGGCCCTATCTGATCTCGGCGCTTGTGATTGCCGCTTTCGCTTATGTACTTGGTAACTTCATTATTCCCCCGGCAAATAAGAACCGGGTTGAATTCAGGAACAAATACATTAGTACCAAGACCGCGGGACCGGAACAAAATATCCATCAGCAGCTCACTCCCGGCACTTTTATTTACATGAGTCGCTATAATGCATCCAGTGACGTAGGGCATGATTTTACGCTCGAGAGGTTTGAAGAGGGCGAACTGGCTTCAAAACTTTCGGCCGACTACATCAAGTGGGATCGCGAAAAAAAGAAATGGACCATCCATAACTACTATATCCGTGACATCAATGACTATAAGGAAACCATTACAACAGGCACTGAAAAAGATACAACCTTAAATATGAAACCGGAGGATTACCGTGTTATGAAAAATGTGGTTGAAACCATGACTCTTCCCGTGCTGAACAAGGAAATACGGGACCTGAAACTTCGCGGTGTAAATGCGATTGAATATGAAATTGAAAAACACAAACGGCGGGCCGCCCCCTTTTCCTCCTTCATTCTTACCTTTATCGGTGCATCGCTGGCTTCACGGAAAATAAAAGGCGGAATAGGGTTACACCTGGGACTGGGTATCCTGATCAGCTTTTCCTATATCATGTTTATGCAGGTCACTACCGTCTTCGCCACGTCAGGCTCTGTTCCTCCGTCCCTCGCGGTATGGATTCCCAATGTGCTTTTCGGTATCCTTGCCGCTTTCTTATACCGGAATGCCAGCAGGCGCTGAAAAATTCAAACTCGAAGTAAAATTATTCAAAATCAAGGCATCTTCATGACTTAACGGAAAAGTCAGAATGTTGTATAAAATCGTTGAATGATTAAAAAATTAATACTTTTGTTCCCGAATCAACTCTTTTATATAAAAAATTAACAAAAAACCACTCCATGTTTTTGGAGAATTTTTAATTTAAAAGTTTAAGTTATGTCACTGAAACGGAATATTCTGGATCTCAGGAAACGGAAAGATGAAGTTCTCAAAGGCGGAGGTGAAAAAGCCATTGAAAAACAAGTTGCAATGGGCAAGCTGACCGCCAGGGAGCGAATTTTATACATTTTAGACAAAGGCTCATTTCACGAATATGATATGTTCGTTGAACATGCAGCCCGCGATTTTGATATGGATAAAATGACTCTGGCCGGGGACGGTGTCATTATTGGTACCGGAACAATCGACGGATCACCCGTTTGCATTTTTGCACAGGATTTCACTGTTGCCGGAGGATCACTCGGGTTAATGCATGCCCGGAAGATTACCAAGATTATGGATCACTCCCTGAAAATGAGGGTGCCTTTGATCGGGATCAACGATTCCGGTGGTGCGCGTATCCAGGAAGGCGTGAATTCTCTTGCAGGTTACGGCGAGATCTTCTTTCGTAACACACTGGCATCCGGTGTTATTCCACAGATATCAGTGATCCTTGG
>JBDKTZ010000151.1:0-12207 GCA_039679975.1 Prolixibacteraceae bacterium | reverse complement strand
AAGGAAAACGTGGAAGAAGAGACAAAAAAAATCGGAGAGAATATTGAAACCGTTTCACGGGAGGTAAAGGAAAAGACAACCAATCTGACCAACGATATTGATCAGGAACTTAAGGACTAATTGAATTGATTCGCGCTCAAAACATAAAAAAATCGTTTGGCAATCTCCAGGTGCTGAAAGGCATTGATCTTGAAATACCTAAAGGGAGTCTCTGCTCGATTGTAGGTCCCAGCGGTGCGGGAAAAACTACTTTATTGCAGATACTTGGAACTTTAAGCCTTCCTGATTCAGGGACATTGACGATCAGGGATAAGCAGGTATTCTCATTAAGGGAGAAACAGCTTGCGGCTTTCCGAAACCAGGAAATTGGTTTTGTTTTCCAGTTTCATTATTTGTTACCCGAATTTACTGCCCTTGAGAATGTCTGTATCCCGGCATTTATCGGTAAAAAATCAAAGAAGGAGGCGGAACAAAGGGCAAAAGAATTGTTGTCTTTTTTGGGACTGGAAAGCAGATTGACCCATAAGCCGGCCGAGTTGTCGGGAGGTGAACGACAACGCGTGGCCGTGGCCAGGGCATTGATCAATGAGCCTTCAGTTATCCTTGCTGATGAGCCGTCAGGAAATCTCGACACCAAAAATAAGAAGGATCTGCATGATCTGTTTTTTAAGTTGCGAGACAATTTAAATCAAACACTGGTGATCGTCACTCACGATGAAGATTTTGCCAGCCAGTCTGACAGGATCATCCGCATGCGTGACGGCCTGATCGAAAATAGCTAAATGGATAATCAGGAACTGAAAGACCTGCTCGACGAAAAGGCCTTCAAATATAATCAACCGGATTTTATTGAAACTGATCCCATTCAGGTTCCCAAACAATTTGCGCGAAAAGAGAACATTGAAATTGCAGCATTTTTGTCTGCCGGTATTGCCTGGGGACAGAGACCCGTCATCATTAAGAATGCCTTACATCTGGTGAAACTCATGGATCACGATCCTTTTGAATTTCTGATGCATTCCGGAGAGCAGGATTGGCAGCGTTTTTCGGGTTTCAAGCATCGTACTTTTAATGGCATCGATTGCCTGTTCTTCCTGAGGTCGCTTAAAAATATCTATAAAAACCACGGAGGATTGGAGGCTGTGTTTACAAGAGGTTATCAATCGGATCGGACGATTGAATCAGCCCTACGCTACTTCAGAAAGATTTTTTTCGGGGTTAGCTGTGAGAGTCGTTCTCAAAAACATATATCGGATATCGATAAAGGATCATCAGCCAAGCGACTGAATATGTTTTTACGGTGGATGGTACGTTCAGATGAGCAAGGTGTTGATTTCGGATTGTGGAAAGCTATTCCAATGTCGTCGCTGATGTTACCACTGGACGTGCATACCGGAACCCAGTCGAGGCAGTTAGGCCTGCTTACCCGGAAGCAAAATGATTGGAAAGCTGTTCTTGAAGTGACTGCTACTCTTCGACAGTTTGATCCGTTCGATCCTGTAAAATATGACTTTGCCTTGTTCGGGATGGGCGTTTTTGAACAAGCCGGAACAGATTTGCGCGGGTAATTTCCGATTTTGATCGGATCTGATTGATTTTCCATCAATTTAGTTATTGTACTCATGCCTTTTTGTATCTTAGGCACTGTGAATAAATCACTCCCGTAAAAGCGGGAATTTCAGACACCGTAAACGTGAAACAGCTTCCTGATTAAGAATGAAAAAAATGAACATGCAAAGACGAAGTTTTATTAAAGGATCAGCTCTGGTTGCCGGAGCTGCGGTAACCGGACAGGCAGTGGCCAGCGTACAGCACCCATCCTCTGAAAAAGAGATTTATGAACTGCGCGTTTATCATTTTAAAAGTGGTGGGCAAAAAAATAAGGTAGAACAGTTTTATGTTGACGCACTGATCCCGGCGATGAACGAATATGACGTAAAAGTCGGGGCATTTGAGGAGTATAGTCTCTCCGAGCCTCCAACAATGTACTATTTACTGGTTTATCCTTCATTCGCGGAATATCACCGAATCCGGAAAGCGCTATGGAAAAATGAACTTTTCAGAAAGAAATCGGATACTTATTTTAAAGAGACGGCAGAAAAGGGCACCTTTACCCGCTATGAGACCTTCCTCCTGGAAGCTTTTGATGCCATCCCCCGGTTAAAAATGCCTGATAGTAGCCGAGGCCTTTTCGAGTTACGCACTTACGAGAGCAATAACGAGGAAGCAGGGCAACGTAAAATAAAAATGTTCAATGACGAAGAGCTGGGATTATTTGATGAAGTAGGATTACATACAACCTTCTTTGGTGAAATTCTGGCTGGTCCGCAAATGCCGGCTTTGGTTTATATGCTTTGGTTCAAAGATATGGAGGAACGCACGACAAACTGGAAGGCTTTTACAAGCTCTCCGAAATGGCGTGAAATGAGCAGTAAACCGGAGTATGCCAATACCGTGAGTGTAGTAAACAAGATGTTTCTTGTTCCGGCAAGATACTCACAAATCTGACCGGGTGATCTTTATAAATTCTGGCGAAGCGTATATAAGCTCAGTTTCACTTTACTTTTGAGGAATGAAACTTGCCTCTTTGATAATTGTCGAACCAGGCTTAGTCTGATCCGGGTTGTTTTTTGTCTTGTCATTCATTCGATGATAAACGGCATAGCCAACGAATGACAGTAAGATCAGCAAAAAATAAAAATCGCGTTTCTTGAGAATCATCTTGTAAAAAATGTGATCTGAATTTGAGGCTGCAAAAGTATGAATCGGTTTGGGCTGTTATCTACTTTGAAATGTGACTTAACTCAAATTTAACCTTCGGTATCTGATGCAGTCCGATGTCGGGCATTCGTTTTTATTTTTGCAGTTGACTAACCGATTTTCAGAATATGGGAAGGAATAGTTTCTTTCAGTTTAAACGGTTCCTGATTACACAGGAGAAGGCAGCGATGAAGGTAGGGATAGACGGGGTTCTTTTAGGGGCCTGGTCCGATCTTGAAAATGCAACCAGAATCCTGGATATCGGCACTGGTACGGGTTTATTAGCTCTAATGGCAGCCCAACGGTCAGATGCCATAATTGAGGCCGTGGAGCTTGATGTCGAGACGGCGTCTGAGGCGCTTTTTAACTTTAAAAACTCTGAATGGCACTCCCGGATCATATTAACGGTTGGCCCTTTTCAAGCATTTGAATCTTCTTTAAGTTTTGACCATATTATTTCAAATCCACCGTTCTTTGATCATTCTCCAAAACCCGTTAATTTAAAACGGGCGCAGGCCCGCCATACCGATAGCTTAAGTCTGGACGACTTATTGAAAAAATCCGCGTCGTTACTTTCTCCCGATGGAAAAATAAGCCTTATTCTTCCTGCAGATAAGGAGGAATGTCTCCGGATTCTGGCATGGGAAATAGGACTGTATGTAAACCGGCTGAGCAGGGTGGCTGCGGATGAAAACAGGAATCCGCACCGGTTGCTGGTTGAATTATCAGCAAACCCGGTTTCATCAGCGGATGCGGAAATTTATATCCGGCGTCCCGGTTCATCGGACTATACCAGTCAATACAGGGAATTGACGAAGGATTTTTATTTGGCATTTTAGTGGTTATCTTTATGAAGTGCAGGTGTGAAAAAGATTTAAATATCTTTTAATAAAAAATAACTATTTTTGCAATCCAAAAGCAAACTGTGATATGCCAATTGAGTTGAATCAACCTGTAAAAATTGATGAAAGCTTTTACAAAGTAAAAGAGATCAGATGGTTAACGGATGAAACATTTTCGTTAAAATTGCCGGGCAGTCGTTTTAAATATAAAGCCGGACAACATATTTCGCTTGGTATCCGGGGCGATTACCAAAGCCGTGAGTATTCCATTTACAGTGGTGAGCATGATGAGCATCTGGAAGTACTTGTCAAGGAAGTGAAAGATGGATATTTCACCCCCCGGTTAACCAAGTTGAAGACAGGCGACCTGGTTGAGGTTCATGGTCCGTTCGGGAAATTCCGTATTGACGAAAGGAAGGAGACCGGACAAAAATATGTGTTTATTGCAAGTGGAACAGGCATTGCTCCCTTCCGAAGCATGGTCCGAACACATCCTGACCTGGATTACCTTTTAATCCATGGGGTACGTTATGGAAGAGAAGCTTACGACAAACAGGAATATGATCCTCAACGCTATATTTTATGTACTTCAGGAGATCAGACAGGACAGGTATGTGGCCGTTTGACATCATATCTGAAAGATCGTGTCTTTGAGAAGGAAACAAAATTCTATCTTTGCGGCAACAGCAATATGATTTTTGATTCGCTCGAGATCCTGAAAGAGAAAGGTTTTGAGCGCGATCAGATCCATTGTGAAGTGTATTTTTAAGTAGCAGCAGATTAAACGCTAAGACACAAAGACGCTATACCACGTGAGTTGGAACAAGATAAGAATGATACTTTGCGACTTAGCGGCGTTGCGTTTAAAGAAATAGACAATGAAGTATCATTTAATCACACTGGGGTGCCAGATGAATATTTCCGACAGTGAGCGGGTTAGCGCTGTTTTGGAGCAGATGGGATACGAGAGAACGGAAAAGGAGGAGGAGGCGACACTGCTGGGTATGCTTGCCTGTTCGGTCAGGCAAAAGCCGATCGACAAGGTTTACAATAAAATTGCCCAATGGAACAGGTGGAAAGACCGCCAAAACCTGATCACGTTCCTTTCAGGATGTGTTTTGCCTGCCGATAAGGAGAAGCTGCTGAAGCAATTCGACATTATCTTTCCCATGAGTGAATTGAATCAGCTTCCTGAAACTATCAGGCAATACGGGGTGGTCAATGAGGCATCTCTCAAAGATCCGGTTCCGGTGATGCCAAAAAATGAGCATATCGTTGACCTGTGGCATATCCGCCCCAAATATCAGTCTGTTTACGAAGCATTTGTCCCCATTCAGAATGGCTGTGACAAGTTTTGTACCTTTTGCGCTGTCCCCTATACCCGTGGACGTGAAGTATCCCGTCCCTCGGAAGATATTCTTGCAGAAATCCGCCACCTGGTGATGCAGGGTTACAAGTCGATCACCCTGCTTGGGCAAAATGTTAATTCATACGGCTTGGATAAAGAAGGAGCAGAGATCGGTTTTGCCGGGTTGCTGCGAAGGATCGGTGAATTTGGGAAGCAATCGGGGCAGGAATTCTGGGTGTATTTCACTTCTCCTCATCCGCACGATATGACAAGGGAGGTCATTGAGGTGATCGCTGAATATTCCTGTCTGGGCAAACAGATTCACCTGCCGATGCAGAGTGGCGATGAAAGGGTGCTGATTAAAATGAACCGCCGGCATTCCATGAGCAAATATCGGAGAATTGTGAACGAGATCAGGGAGCTGATACCGCAGGCTACTTTGTTTACAGATATTATTGTTGGTTTTACCGGAGAGGGTGAAACTGAATTTGAAAATACCATTGCAGCTTTTCATGAATTCCGATTCAACATGGCATACATTGCCATGTATTCGCCCCGCCCGGGGGCTGCCAGTTATCGTTGGCAGGATGAGGTTTCGCAGGAGGTGAAAAAAGAACGGTACCATCGATTATCGGAGGTGATGAAAATCCATACACGTGAATACAATGAATCGATGGTTGGAAAGACCGTCCGGTTATTGCTTAACGGAGCTGACCGCAAAACCGGATTCACCACAGGCCTTACCGAGGGAAAGCTGACGGTGCGCCTTGATTTAAAAGCGCCGGAGTTAATAGGGAGAATGGTTGACGTGAAAATAACAGGGGCCGCGGATTTCTCATTAAGCGGAGAACTGGTGCTGCAGAAGGAGAAAGCGGGATGAATGGAATCAGAAAAAGAGTGGCCTTTAAGACACTGGGTTGCCGTTTAAATCAATATGAAACAGATGCATTGGTGTCCGACTTTGATCAGGCAGGTTATGAAGTGGTAGACTTTAAAGACAACGCTGACGTGGTTGTGGTGAATACCTGTACGGTTACCAATCAAAGCGACCAGAAATCACGGAATATGATTAGTCAGGTGGCCCGGGCAAATCAGGGAGCTGTGGTGGTTGTCACGGGCTGTATGGCGAATAACTACAAAGATAGGCTGGAAAGTGAGGAAAGGATCACCTATGTCGTTGAGAACAATCGTAAAAGCTCAGTCCTTTCGCTTGTCGATGCTCATTTCAATGGGGAGATCGTTCATCCGGGGAACCTGATCGCAGATGTTTTTCGTTATAGCCCGGTTAATAAAAGTCTGCATACCCGCAGTGCGATTAAGATCCAGGACGGATGTGATAATTTCTGTACTTTCTGTATTATCCCTACCGTACGTGGCCGGGCAATTAGCCGGCCGCTTCCGCAGATTATTGAAAATGTAAAGCAAACCCTGGACAATGGTTTTAAGGAACTGGTCCTTACAGGCGTCAATATTGGCCGCTATGAATGGGAAGATAAAAGCTTTGAAGATGTGCTGGAAGCCATTCTTGATGTTCCCGGTGATTTCCGGATCCGCATTTCGTCTCTGGAACCGGATGGCTTTGGTGATCATTTTTTTGACCTGTTCAGGCATCCCAAACTCGCGCCACACCTCCATCTATGCCTGCAAAGCGGTTCGGACAGAGTGCTTTTACGGATGCGGAGAATGTACGATCTTGCACGTTTTTCTTCAATTGTTGAACGGTTCAGGATCCGGTATCCGGGATTCAATTTTACTACTGATATGATTGTGGGATTTCCGGGAGAAACAGACGAAGATTTTCAGGAAAGCCTGGATGCTGTTTCCGGCTTTGGGTTCAGCCATGTTCATACCTTCAAATATTCGGTCAGAAAAGGAACCCGCGCGGAGCGGATGGACAATCAAATTCCTGAAAAAATAAAGGATGCACGTTCCGCTCAGATCCGGGAACTGTCCGATCAAAACAGAAGCAAATACCTTTCCGGTTTTATCGGATCAAGGCAAAACGTACTGATCGAGTCGATCGATCCGAAAGGTATTGCCAAAGGGTACGGAGAGCATTACGTACCCATACATTTTAAGGCTGCAGGTCTGCAGCATAATACTTTTTGTTCTGTTGTCGTCCGGAAACTGGAAGGTAAAGGCGAAAAGTCATTTCTTTTTGGCGAATTGTCTTAAGCAGTTGCCACCTCATTTGCCACCCATGATGAAAATTTCATCCTTTGGTGAACTTATGTACCGGTTTTTTGTCGTAATAAAAGATTTTCACAGTTTCGGATAAGCGAGAGCAATGACGAATTTATTTGATCATTGCCGAGCGAGAGAAACGGCTAATGAAATGACCGTTTCGGATAAGCAAGAGCAATGACGAATTTATTTGATCATTGCCGAGCGGGAGAAACGGCTAATGAAATGAATCTTCTCGTGGTTAACGATAATATGACAAAACTTAAACAAGATCAGCAGTTATTATTCGATCAAAACAGAATTGATTATCAGGTCATTTCAGATCTGTACCACTCCCGGTTAATGAAGGTCTGTTCTCATGGCCCTGAAAAGGCGATCACTAAACATCGCGAAAGAGGAAAGCTACTTGCCAGAGAACGGATTGATCTGTTAATCGATCCTCAAACTGCCTTTCTGGAACTGTCTTCTTTTGCAGCATGGGACCAGTACGACAATTCTTTCCCTTCGGCGGGCATTGTTACCGGCATCGGGATCGTCCATGAAAGAGAATGCATGATCGTAGCGAACGATGCTACTGTGAAAGGAGGAACGTATGTCAGGGAAACCATAAAAAAGCATTTGAGGGCTCAGGAAATTGCACTTAAAAACAAATTGCCTTGTATTTATCTGGTCGATTCCGGGGGGATATTCTTACCGGAACAGGCTCAGGTCTTTCCCGATCAGTATGGTTTTGGAAGGGTTTTTTTTAATCAGGCACATCTGTCGGCAGCCCGAATTCCCCAGATCGCAGTGGTCATGGGATCGTGTACAGCCGGTGGGGCTTATGTCCCGGCTATGAGCGATGAGACGATCATTGTCCGGGACCAGGGAACCATTTTTATCGGAGGCCCTCCACTGGTAAAAGCTGCAACCGGGGAAGAAGTGACCGCCGAAGAGCTGGGAGGAGGTGAGGTACATACTTCCATATCAGGTGTGGCCGATCATTTGGCGGATGACGACGTTCATGCATTGAAGATGTGCAGGGAGATTGTTGCAGGTATTCCTCGTGTAAAAAAAAGGGAGATTGATTTAAAAGATTTTGAGGATCCGCTTTCACGGGACGATGAGATCTATGGTTATTTACCTGTTGATCCGAAAAAGCCGATCGATATGCATGCCATTGTCGGTCGGTTGATTGATGGTGATTTTAAGGAGTTTAAGGTAAATTATGGTAATACGCTGGTGACCGGATTTGCGTCGGTCAAAGGGATTCCGATCGGGATCATTGGCAACCAGGGTTTTCTTACAGCCGAGAGTGCACGAAAGGGTTCTCATTTCGTGCAGTTGTGTAATCAGCGAATGATTCCTTTGTTGTTTCTTCAGAATATTACCGGCTTTGTGGTGGGTAAAAAACATGAACATGAGGGCATTGCCCGCGATGGCGCAAAGCTGATTCATGCGGTGGCAAACTCGACAGTACCGAAGATTACGGTCATCATCGGAAGTTCTTTTGGGGCCGGTAATTATGCTATGGCCGGCAGGGCATACGATCCTGACTTTCTTTTCATATGGCCGCATGCCCGTATCGGAGTGATGGGGGGCGAACAGGCTTCGGGAGTACTCCGGCACATTGGAAGCAATGTCCCCGGGAACGGTCTGGCCGGCCGCTTTGAGAGTGAAAGTACGGCATGGTACAGTTCTTCCCGGTTGTGGGATGACGGGATTATTGATCCGGCCGATACGCGCCAGGTATTGGGTTTGGCCTTTTCTGTAACACTGAATCAGGATATGCAGAAGGCTTCATATGGGGTATTCAGAATGTAAACAGGGGAAAAAAGGAAAAAGGAGAACGGAATCCGGACTCCGGAGAAGAATTCAGGAACTTTTTTAGCAATTTGTTACGACAATGAGCGAATATAATCAAATTAAGCTCCGGATCAGCGGGAACAGGGCGACTATTTCCCTGGACCGTCCGGGGAAACATAATGCACTAAATCCTGAAATGATCAGGGAACTTCATGAGGCGGTCACCAGGTTGGAACAACGGGACGATTTGCAGTTTGTGGTACTATCGGGCGAAGGGCCTTCTTTTTGCGCCGGAGCTGATTTGGAATGGTTTGCCGGATCGGTTCGTCAGGACCAGGAACAGATCCGTCAGGAGTATGAACTGCTGGCTGATCTCCTTGAAAAACTTGTTTATCTTCCGCAAATAACGATTGCTGTTGCCCACCAGAATGTATTGGGGGGAGGAAACGGGCTTCTGGCTGCCTGCGATTTTGCCGTAGCCGAAGAAATGACTTCTTTTGCTTTCAGTGAGGTGAGGTTGGGAATTATTCCTGCGATCATCATGCCTGTGGTGTTCAAACGTGTTGCTTCCCGGAACCTTCGGAAGCTGATGTTTTCGGGGGAGCGGTTTGGAGCAGCCGAAGCACATTTGATCGGACTGATTGATTTCATAGCGGGACCTGGCGAGAGTATGAAAATGGCCAACAAGCTGATGGACGAACTGGGATCAGTTTCGCCAGGCGCTCTGAAGGCATGTAAGCAACTGATCCTGAAGGTTGACTCAGGTGAAGTTGGCTTGCAAAACGGAGCATATACGGCATCAGTCCTTGCCGGGCTGATCCATACTGAAGAGGCGCGTGAAGGGTTACAGGCTTTTTTTGAAAAAAGGAGTCCTGTATGGATCCATCAAAAATGAAACAGAATGTTCCGAAAAATACTTATCGCTAATCGCGGAGAAATAGCAGTCAGGATTATCAGCTCTGCCAGAAAACTGGGTATTCAAACGGTGGCCGTTTATACAGCTGATGATGCCGGATCTTTGCACGTTCAGATAGCCGACGAAGCCTGTCTTTTGCCGGGAACACAACTTGGCGAAACCTACCTTAGCCGGGATCTGATCATCAGCCTTGCTCTTCGTCATGAAGCGGAAGCAATTCATCCCGGCTACGGGTTCTTGTCTGAAGATGCCCTTTTCGCGGCGAAAGTGGAGGAAGCGGGATTGGCATTTATCGGGGCCACGCCTGAACAGATCAACCTGATGGGAGAAAAAACAAAGGCGATTGGTTTTGTAAAGAGTCTGGATATACCGGTAATTCCCGGGAAATATGGAACGAAAGATGAGCTTCTTCATGATCAGGAGACTCTTTTTTTTCCCCTTTTAGTGAAAGCGGCTGCAGGTGGAGGTGGAAAAGGGATGCAGGTTGTTGAACAGGCTGCTGATTTACCCGAGGCGTTGCAGAATGCAAGCCGGCAGGCAAAAGAGTATTTTGGTAACGGGACTCTTTTTCTTGAAAAATATTTACCTGAGGCCCGTCATATTGAAGTTCAGGTGATGGGCGACGGAAGCGGGGAGGTGGTTCATCTTTATGAACGGGAATGCAGTACCCAGCGGAGGTATCAGAAATTAATCGAAGAATCTCCGGCATTATCCGTTTCCATCGCGTTGAAAGAACGATTGTACGAATACTCCTTGCACATTGCCAAAGCAATACGATATAGAGGCGCCGGGACTATTGAGTTTTTAGTTGACCGGCAGGAAAATTGTTACTTTTTGGAGATGAATACCCGGCTCCAGGTTGAACATCCCGTTACGGAACGTGTGACAGGACTGGATCTGGTGGAATGGCAGTTGAAAATTGCGGCGGGAAAAACGATTCCCCTGGTACAGAGTGACATCAAGCAGCACGGCCATGCCATTGAAGCACGTATTTGTGCGGAAGATCCCTCAAATGGGTTTAAACCCTCGTGCGGAGTCATTCAATCTGTTTATATTCCGGATACCATTCGGTGGGATAGTTTTATCACAGAGAAAATGAACTTACCGGCTGCCTATGATTCTCTGATCGGGAAACTTATTGTTCACGGACATTCGCGTGAAGAGGCGATTGATAAATTGAAGGAGACTTTGCAACGTTTGGTGACAGGAGGCGTGAAAACCAATCAGTTGTTTCTGTTGCAGATAATACAGTCAGAAGCTTTCCGAACAAATAAGATGACTACCTGTTTTTTAGGAGAGCAGGGAGCTGATTTACTGAATTTATCGGATGAAGCACGGAAAGCTATCCCTGTGGAAAGGATACTTGCGGCGTATCTGGTACATCGCTATTACCGGCCGGAGGAAGAGCCCGGCCTGTGGTTTAATGCGGGTTACTGGCGAATCCGGCCGGTTGTCCAGGTTGAGATGAACAACATCAGTTACCGTTTCAGCGTTCTAAAAAGGAATCGCAGATATGAACTGAGATTCGAAGAGAAAAGGTCGGAACTTTCTGATGTCCGGTATAACGGAGAGAGGATTAGTTGTAAAGTGGATGGTCATTTTTTTGAAGCGATGGTATTTGATAATCAGGATATAACCGTCGTTCACTATCAGGGCCATCAATTTAATTTAAGAAGCAGTGGTTTTGTGAGTCGGGCGGCATTTAAAAAACAAAAGGACTTCGGGTCTGATGCAAAGCCGTTAAAAATAGTGTCCGGATTATTTGGAAAGGTGGTTGATGTGTTGATTGAACCGGGCGATCGGTTAATAAAAGGACAGAATTTGTTGATCATTGAATCAATGAAGATGGAGTTTACTATCCAGAGTCCGGGCAACGCAACCGTTAAGACGGTGCATGTGTCAAAAGGAAAGATGGTACACGACACAGAAATATTAGTGGATCTTGAATCCTGAAGAAATGATAGATCAATTATGAATGCACTATTGAAGCAAATACATCATGAAGTCAGGGCCCGCGTCAGGGCTTTTGCAGTAGAAAAAATCAAGCCTGTCATAGGTAAATTCGAAGCACTGGAGGAATTCCCGGTCGAATTAATTAAGGCCATGGGTAGCCTTAATCTGTTCGGGATGTATGCTCCTGTTAAATATGGGGGACAAGACAATGATTATCTTTCCTTTATCATTGCCGTTGAAGAATTGGCCAGGATTGACAGTTCCATGGCTGCCACTCTCGCAGCCCACAATTCACTGGGAGTAGGGCCTATCCTCGAATTCGGTTCCGAAACGCAGAAGCAAAAATACCTGCCTCAGCTTTGTACAGCCCAAAATCTTTGGGCCTTTGGCCTGACCGAAGAAAATGCAGGATCGGATGC
>JBDKTZ010000270.1:0-4655 GCA_039679975.1 Prolixibacteraceae bacterium | reverse complement strand
GTATCGTTTTGAATTCAATTTTTGACTGAGTTCCGTTTGTCGGGGTATAATGACGGGCAAATTGAAGACGGCCTGTTTCAATTAAGGGAAGTTCTGATATCTTTTTATCCAAAATGTAATCGTAATTGAGTATCTGAAGAAGCAATTTTCCGCCGGGTTTCAACAACTTTGCCGTATGACTTAGAAACGTTCTGACTTCAGTAATGGAATCCAGATGCACCAGTGTATTTCCAAAGCAGATCACGGCATCAAAATAATGATCAGGAAATGCCCTGCTTATATGGAGCATATTCATTTTCCTGAAGTTTAAAAAGGCAGATGAGTAATTCTGTCTGGCTTCCCTGATCATATCTTCATTCAAATCAATACCAACACCAAGGGCGCCAAGGCGACAAAGTTCATTTGCCAGTTTTCCCGTAGAACATCCTATGTCCAAAAAATATAACTCCTCCAGTGTCCCCAGTTCCGTCCTTATAAACTCCAGATGAACAGGGTTCACCGGAAAAATCTCATCAAAATATCCGGTTACTGAGCTGTAAAATCTATCCTGATCCGTATCCATCTCCACATTCCTCCTCCTTAATCGTTTCGTCTTCCACTGATGTTTCTCTCGTTCGGCAAAGATCAGTAATTTTCTCTTATCCACTACATTGATCCGGATTTTTTTTTATCTTTTGTTCACGTTCCCTTCACTTCATTTAACAATCCCACACAGGCGTCTTCAAGAATATTCAGTACCAGTTCAAATCCATCAGCACCCCCATAATACGGATCCGGAACCGACTCATGACCAGCTTCAGAAGAGAAGTCGGTTATTTTATAAATCTTGTCCAGATCCCGGTTATCCGAAGCGAGGTTCTGAAGGTCATTTACATTCTCATCATCCATCCCAATAATGTAATCAAACTCTTGAAAATCGGTTTCCGGGTTAAATTTTCGTGCTACAGAAGTCAGTCTGTATCCCCGACGCATGGCATGACATTGCATGCGCTGGTCGGCAGGGTCACCAACATGATAACCCGCAATTCCCGCAGAATCACACCGGACAGAACCACTCAATCCTTCTTTTTTGATTAATGCATTAAAGACTGCTTCGGCACTTGGCGACCTGCAGATATTTCCGAGACAAACGAATAAAATACTCTTCATAATCATTTCATGTTCATTGCAGGAGCAAAATTAGCTGATTCCATTTGCCGGAAAAGAAGCAAATTAAAACTTAACCCAACATTAACCTTAAACTCAGTTTTGATATTCGGATAAAAATCAAGAGATTTACGCTCATTATTTTTAAATATGAAGGACTTTACTGAGGGGAAAGAAGCCAAACTAATCCTGCAATTCTCGGTTCCGCTAATTATCGGCAATATTTTTCAAAATCTGTACAGCATTATTGACAGTGTGATTGTAGGGAATTATCTTGGAAAAGAAGCTCTTGGAGCAGTGGGTGCATCATTCCCTTTCATTTTTGTTCTGATTTCCCTTGTCATTGGTATAGGATCAGGAGCATCAACTGTGGTCTCACAGTATTTTGGTGCCAGACAGACCGAAAACGTGCGCCGAACGATCGACACGCTGTTTATCTTCTTCTTACTGGCTTCGATACTTGTTACTGCGATTGGCATTGTTTTAAGCAAACCAGTTTTTCATTTGCTTCAGCTTCCTCAGGAAATGTTACCTGAAGCGCTTACCTATCTAACCATTTATCTGTCCGGGATGTTCTTCTTTTTCGGATTTACCGGAATTTCTTCAATTCTGAGAGGATTGGGAGATTCCAAGACCCCGCTCTACTTCATGATCATGTCGGCCCTGTTAAATGTCGTCCTCGACCTGATGTTTGTTCTGGTTTTCGGATGGGGAATTGCGGGTGTGGCTTTTGCAACCGTAATTGCAGAAATGGCGGCTTTTTTCCTGGCGGCCTGGTATCTGAATAAAAAACATCCTGTCATCAAATTATCTTTCCGCAAGTACATTTTCGACCGCATCATTTTTAAAAACTGCATCCGGATAGGTCTGCCAACCGGCTTTCAACAATCGTTCGTGGCCATTGGCATGATGGCTATCATGGGGGTTGTCAATACATTCGGAACGAATGCTGTTGCAGCATATACGGCTGCCATCAGGATAGACTCTTTTGCGAAGATGCCGGCGATGACATTTAGCTCTGCATTGTCAAGTTTTGTCGGGCAAAATCTGGGAGCCGGCAGAGAGGACCGTGCAAAAAAGGGACTCCGCGTGACCCTTTTGGTCTCACTGGGCTACTCTGCTTTTGTGACGATCCTTATCTTTATTTTCGGCAACTACCTGATTAAATTATTCACTCCCGATCTTGCGGTAATTGCCATCGGACAGGATTACCTGGTCATCGTCTCCTCATTTTATCTTTTATTGTCTGTGATGTTTGCATTTACAGGCTTTCTCCGGGGCGCGGGTGCCACTTTTATTCCAATGATCACCACCCTGATCTCACTTTACCTGTTCAGGATACCAATGGCCTGGTATTTGTCTGGTAACACGGGCGTTAATGGTATTTGGTGGTCGGAACCCATTGGTTGGCTCGCAGGCATGATTATCCTGATTATTTATTATTTGTCAGGAAAATGGAAAGGAAAAGAAGTAGCCAGGCGTCTGCTGCCTTCTGAAGAATGAAGCTTTCAGATCATATTGATTTCAGCAAAAGAGATAAAAGAAAAGTACTGAAGAAAAAGAATTATGGCTCATATTCTTCTTAAGAAAAGAAGTAGCCCGGTAGAGCTGATTTTCAACGGTTCGTTTCGAAAGACGAAGAACACCAGCAATTTCATCATTCGTCAGTCCTTCTTCTTTACTCATCATAAAGATCTTCCTGCGCTGGTCCGGCATTTTTTCTATTAAACGATTCACGTGAAAAAGCATATCATTAAATACCACCTCATCCCAGGTCTGATCACTCACACCCGAACCCTCTTTCGTATAATCCCGGAATGCCTGTTCAATATTTTTTCTTCTGATGAAATCATAAATACTGTTTACTGCGATCTTATAGATAAATGCTTTCAAATTACCTGAACTGTCAAGTACTTCTTTTTTGTCCCACAATTTAAGAAAAACATCCTGTACCAGCTCTTCAGTATCCTGCTCCTGTTTTAAATAAGATTTGGCGAATCGCCTGATCCTCAGTCCATAACGCATGTACAACAAATGGAAAGCGTCTTTGGATCCGCGCTCCAGTAATCGGGTAAGTTCCTGATCATCGATGTTAGATGCGAGTTTCATATCCTCCTTTCATTGCTCATTGCGGCCGATTGGCCTCAAACAAAGATAAACTAATTTAGAAAATAAGTTCAATAACCTTCATTTTACACGTCATCTCAACCAATCGATCATTCAGGAGTGGTTTTAATCCAGGCTTTACGTTCCGAGGAGGGGTCGTGCCTCGAAAAAAAAGGCTGCAGAACTAAAGTTTCATTGGGAATTCCGCCAAATGTAAAGGTCGGCATTTCATCTGGGGGAGAAACCAGCTTTAAATATTTTATCGGATCTGTGTCGCGGAAAACAAGTGCCTTACCGGGTTCATCCAAATACCCCATGAACATTGATCCGAATGTAAATGCCAGAGCAGTTGAATCATTCCATATCACATTAGGGCGAAAACCCAATACAATTTCAACAGCCTCCCCGTTTTTCCATTTTCTTGCTATTTCCGTATAATTGCCGGGGATTGTATTGTACATCACACCTCTGAGGGTTACTGAACTCTGCTCTGCCCATTCCGGAATACGAATAAAAAGATCAAGATAACGGGTATCCTGAGTGATAACCTGTATGGTAATTCGTCCGTCAAACGGGTATCTGGTCTTTTGAATCACACGGACCTTCCCGCCGGTGGTATGTTCATAAAACACTTCCGAACTTCCCAGAATATTCACATAAATCCGGTCATAAAGTCTGGTATAGCAAAATGATTTAATCATTTTTTCAGTGATTACTTCAGGAATGGGGAGGTTATATACCATTTTCTCAAGTTCATCAGCAAACCGCTGTTCTCCCGAATATTTCAGAAGACTGTCATTCAATACGACCCAGGTCATCACATCATGGTCCGACAGCTGATCAAAATTCACAGTAATCCCTTTTTGTATTTCTTTCCAGGCGTTATTAAGCGATTCGATACTAACCGATTGATGATCTTTTTTTAATTCTTCGGTCTGTTTTTGAAGCTCCTTTATCCTGTCAACAAATAAGGGTTCCCTTTCCAAACGGGAAGAGTCAATCCCGTTTAAAGCCGCCAATTGTTCTGTAACCACTCCGCCAAGCGTAACC
Organism: Prolixibacteraceae bacterium; assembly: GCA_039679975.1. Taxonomy (GTDB): domain Bacteria; phylum Bacteroidota; class Bacteroidia; order Bacteroidales; family Prolixibacteraceae; genus JBCFBK01. The sequence goes on along the minus strand of JBDKTZ010000270.1, from coordinate 353 downwards.
TCCTCTTCCCGAAAGGCATAAGATACATTGTCAGGATCGACTGCACTCCGGCAGGCGATCAGAAGTGAAAACAAGGAGAGGAAAAGAAAACCGGCTCGTTTCATACGTTTATATTTTCAAATTACCAACTACAATTTGCGTATTGTCGTCACCTCTTCGGGACGCACTTTTAACGGTATGGAACTCGCCGATAAACATTACCTTGAGCGTAAACCGTGGCTTCCATGGCTCGTTTCATACCAATTAATTTAGGATAACAAACACAGGAATACCGGTTCATGTTCAAAACAAGTATGCACCCATTCGTCGCATTTTTAAAATTGATATATTAGCAGCTTGTTACACGAACCTGA